>JBMSGX010000213.1:0-4128 GCA_049416285.1 Crocinitomicaceae bacterium
ATAGTATTCTCATAGCAGTAAGTTTTTTCTAAAGATAATTAAAACAAAAAAGCCCTCGGACAGAGGGCTTAACAAGTGGTCCCACCTGGAGTATCCACAATTTCTTAAAGCCTTTATTTAATGGCGGTTCTGGCGATTCAAAATTTCACAGGTAACTAAATAGGTCACCAATTGCTTGATTCTATTTGCTGTGATTTGAAAGAACGAATTCAATAATGAAGATAGTGAATTGAACCGTTTGAATGCAAATATTATTGAATAATAGATGCCTCCACAAGGTTTTGATCTAGGCCGAGGTAGTTTGAGAATTCCTGGATGGACACGAGTTGGTGATCCTGTTTGCCCAGGTGTTTTTTAATGCGCTGGATAAGGTACCGCGAGTAGCGTTCACTTTTGCCAGTGATGATCATGATGTCTTTGGGATATATAACTACTCTTTTCATACTCTAACTATACTTTAACCATACTTAAGGTATAGCTCAAATATACCCCTACTCTACTGCAATTCCATGGGTCATTTTAGTACAAAACGGCAGATAGTTTATGATGCGGAAAGCGAGATTTTGAAGCTTGTTCCCATTTGTGAATGTTTGTAATGCATGCTGGTGAAATGGCCGACCAATCAATAGGCCTTTAACGGATAAACGACATGTGTTATGGCAAGACAAAAAGGAATTATCAAACTGGATGGTACGGTTGGTGGAATTACATTCTACAAGACCAAAGACGGTTATCTCGCTAAAGAGAAAAGCGGTGTTGAAGCTTCTCGTATCAAGAATGATCCTGCGTTTGAAAGAACGCGAGAGAATGGAAAAGAGTTCGGATCTTCTGCTAGTTCGGGAAAGTTATTGCGTGATGCGGTGAGAACGATGATGCAGAATGCTTCTGATCCGAAAGTGACTTCTCGCTTGACGAAAGTGATGACGATGATCAAGAACCTGGATCCAACAAGTGCCCGTGGTGAAAGAAACGTGGGTGTGGGAATTCAGCAAGTGGAAGGATTGGCGATGATCAAGGGGTTTGATTTCAATATCAATGCGATCCTTGGTTCGATCCTGTTTAACCCGTATGATGTGGACTTAGCATCAGGGGTGATCACACTGAACGACCTTGTTCCGATCAATGACCTGAATACTCCATCCGGTGCGACGCATATCACCTTACGAGGTGCCTGGGCAAAAGTGGATTTTGCGACAGGGGAAACAGATATGCAGGAAACCAATGCCGTGAACCTTCCGATCGATGCGACTTCTTCGAACGTAGTATTGACCCCTGCAGCTGCTCCGGCAGGTACAGGTACGGATCTCTATCTGTTGATGATCGAGTTCTTCCAGGAAGTGAACGGAAGCCAGTACACGTTGAAGAACGGTGCATTTAACGCGCTGAAGATCGTTGATGTCCAGTAATTGAATGAATGATGGCAAGTTTACGTGATAAAAAACGACTGCTCGGAGATGGCTCAAAGTTGAGTTCGTTCTTTGTTCGATGCGGGATGGAAACGCCTCCTTTCTTTGCGAAGCTTAGAAAGATCGGTTTGATCGTAGCTGCTGCAGGAACGGCAGTGATCAGTGCTCCTATTGCCCTTCCGACTTTAGTTGTTACGATCGGTGGTTACCTTATTGTGGGTGGTGCGGTTGCAACGGCAGTAAGTCAGGCGGCAATTGATGATGCAGGGAACTGTTCTTCGACGGAAGACCCATCAGGTTCTGGGGCTGAGAATTAGAATCAAAGGTTTGATGACCGCTTCCATCTCGACTTTGCTCGATGACCGGAAGCGGTTTTAACTTAAGAAAAATGAGAAACGAAAATTGTACAAAGAGTGATCTTATCGTAAATGTGAAAACGAAAAGAGCTCCACGTTTTAAGGCAGGTTCCGATCTGTCGAATCGTGTGAACCACCTGGATGTGGATCTTAACGAAGAATTGACAGACGAGCATGAATTGGTTGAAGTGAAGTTGACGCTTTCTTCTGAATGGTGCTCAGATCTCGAATGTCCAACTTCATCTGAACAGTAATTATGCATTTACCTCATCACGATAGTACCACTACCTTCGGGACCATTACGGGAACAGCCTTATCTGTGTTTGCGACGATACAGTCGCAGGATCTTTTGAAAACAGTGGTTCTGGCCATTGTGGGTGCGAGTGTGAGCTTCTTTGTGAGTCTGTTTTTGAAGTGGGTGAAAAAGAAGTTTTGGGGTTGATGAAATAGATAGGAATTTGTGACGTTATTAAGTCAGTAGTAGTAGTTAATCTAATTTGAAAAGTTAGTGATAGAGCCTCTCGGAAACGAGGGGCTTTTTTATTTGTACTTATTTGAGTAAAGCCACTGGCAATACTGATATAACCTAATAAACATACGACGACGATTGCCAGGTGCTTCATGTGCTACTCTTCTGCGGATGTAACGGCCATGCAGGATGAGCTGATCTTTGGGGAGTTGACGCAGGTAAGACTTAATGACCGCAGGATTCTTTAATTGATAGGGTACGTAGTGTTTTTCGTTTTTCATACTTCTTGATTTTGGTTTCCGAGCAGGGCGCTGTGCCTGCTTTGCGTAGGCAACCAAAAGAGCAAGAGAGGAAGTTGTGCAAGGGTGTGGCAAGCTTTAGCGCAGACACATTTATATACCCTTGTTCAACGACGAACGAGGGCTAACTTGCCTATGGCGAAGGGGGATAGTAGTTATGAGTTTTGAATGATGAATTATAAGTTATGAATTCTTGATCCAACCTTTAATTAAGGGGATGACCTCATCGTCTTTGAAGACATTAAGTGCGTCCTTGATTATTGTTTCGACATTCGTTTTGGTATAGTCGTATTTGCGTGTGAGGTAGACGTAGTGGCGTACTTTTAGTTCACCAGATGTGCCTTCAACAAGATCGGAGATGTTGAGTTGTTTTATCCTGGCCTACTATTTAAAGAAATACTGAAGTGTTGAAAAGAAGAATCCAACAGGAATTAGTCTAGTAACAAGCCACTTGATGTTTTCAGGTTGCTGAATCCAGTGTTCACCTTGTAACCATAAAAACTTGTGGTTCTCCCAATAACTTAATTGAATGTGTACTCCGAAATGATGCGTACCCGCATCATGACCATAATGATGTAAAAAGTATACTCTCTTTCCGAAGAACGAATTCACCCTTTTAAATGCCATGGTGTGTCTTTCATTTGTCCAGTCGATCCAATACCCATCTTGGATATCGATATCTTTATTAGTCAATTTAAGATGTCCAGTATTTACGATTGGTTTGTATGTCTTTGCCTTCATAGCAGTTTTATTTTAAACAAATAAATACACGAGAATCGTAAACTATTTACGTTGTGAAAATCTTGTCTTTATTAACATTAGTAAAGGAAAAAGAGCCTTCAGCTAAAGCGACTCTGGAGCGTGTGTGGTGGATAAAACGGAGGGAGAGCCACGAGGTTTGCGAAGTGGTGATCCCGGAGTGTGTGCGCGAGCCGCCGCGAGTTGAGCAAGGGAGGGAGTTTTGGGAGTATGGGCAATTGCCCGTAACGGAAAACGACCTTTGTAGGAACAGCACAAATGGAGCGCATTGGAATATCGACAGGCGTAAGCTTGTATGGAGAAAGCGAGGCTTGGGAGGTGAACTACACAAGGGGAGTGACAAGCAGAGCTTGTAATTATGAATTGCGAATTATGAGTTATGAATTATGAATGAGGGTTGGGTTCTTGTGAAGGAACTCTGATTGGAACGACCCGCAGCCCGCAGCGACCCGCAGGCGAGCATTAATATTAAGCGGCGGGGCTTCGACAGGCTCAGCCACCGTCAGGATGGTTGTGCCTGGTGAAGTTAAGAGCCGCGACTGAGAGACGCACGGATCGTGATGAGGAAAACAAGTGAAGGGAATACGGCTTGAAGCATGAAAGCGGTATGAGGGAGTGTTAAGTGCAAGTACGACCGAGAAATAGATTCTTTAAATCGATTGCTTTTTGTTGGGTCTACACTTGCTACCTCAAGCTTAACGACCTTCCCGGTCGAGCTTTCGTCTTCGCAAGCGATGCTTGCTCTTATGTTTTGCGAATAAAGTGAGTACGGAACGAAGACCGCATTTTTCATCTCATCATTAACTCCGAATCCAGCAAGCAACATTGTCAATGTTGAA
>JBMSGX010000214.1:0-4120 GCA_049416285.1 Crocinitomicaceae bacterium
TGGATAATCCATTTTCTTTAATACTAACAGTATTAATTATTTGAACGGAATCCATTGCTTCACAACCGTTTGCATCGGTTATAGTGACGTAATAAGTACCCTCGCAAAGACCAACAACAGTATCATTAGCAGTGGACGTCTGATCATCCCAATTGTATGTATACGCGATTGTTCCTCCAGAAACTTCAACAACTGCTCCTCCGTCACATATTCCAATTGAATCATTCCAAAAAGTAACTATGTTCGCCATCAACGGATCAGGTTGATCAACAAAAACGCTATCCGATATCGAGCCACACCCTACAGAGTCAATTATGGATAAATGATACCATCCTGTATCCAAATTATTCAATGTCATTGTTGTATCTCCAGTGCTCCAACTGTATTCAAAATATGGATATCCACCTGTAACCGTTGAGGTTACCTGGCCTGTACTATCCTCAAAACACATGAGATCTACCGGGGATAGTTGAACTTGCAAGGTGTCGGGACTTTCAATCAACACTGAATCAGTAAACTCACATCCTCTGTTGTCCAAAAGATCAAAATAATAAATCCCTGCATCTAGACTGTCAATATATGCCAACGTATCTCCAGTACTCCAAGTAATATCGGTTAGTGGTTCATTGTGCAAATAGAGTTGAATATTGCTCGAAGCATAAGGGTTCGTTGCACATAAGATGTCATTGCTCATTAAGCTATCCAAAACAGGGTAAGCATTTGGAACGAAAACAGAATCATCAACAATACAACCATCCATGTGTGTAATAGTAATGTATTGCCAACCTTCCCATAGAGATGTCGCTGTTTTCGTACTATCTCCAGACTCCCAATCAAACACACAAGTGCTAAACATACATGGACACCCAGAACTATTGACTGTTGCCGTCCCTGTACTATCTCCAGGACAAGTTGGTGAGTTTATAGCTCCAAAAGTTATCACATATGGGTCAACAGCATTGAATGATGCTTCAACAAAACAACCGACAGAGTCTGTAATAGTAACGGTATAACTTCCGACATCTAGTCCTCCAATGGAATCTGTTACTTCACCAGTACTCCACAAATATGTGTAGGGAGTTATTCCTCCACTAGGATTTACTGTGATCGTGGCATCTGCAAAATGATTACAAGATATATTTTGGAAATTTGCACCTGTGGCAATCGTACCGCAGTTCATTCCCTGATAATTATAGTATCCGTCATAGTTAGTCCCCATGTATCCACCCCATGCAACACCTACACCAGGGATAGGATGTTGATCTTCGAGACATTTTACATAGAATCCATTCTGACCCATTGGATTTAAACTATCCGCTCTGTAGGCAAATGTGAAGTCAAGATATCCGTTACCATCTAAATCCTCTATAAGAACTGTTGAAGCAAGATTTACTCCGGGCTCTTCCAAATAAAAAGGAGACACCACATCATTTTGAAAGTCGATAGAGACCAGTTGATGGCTGAACGAAACACCGTTGTGATAGTTAATAGAAGAAATTACCTCATCGCGGCCGTCACCGTTAAGATCAACAGCCGAGGAGGAGCCGTAATGCATTGCACCAAGACTATCCAACCAAGCAACTTGCCCTGTTGCACCATCAATTAACACTTGGTAAAACTCATAAAATGAAGGCGCTGCACCAGCGTAAACCACATTGAAAACATCAGGTGTGTTATCTCCGGTAAAATTACCAATTGTTGGACCTGAACTGGATTCAGTGCCCGGATTCTCCACTTCCCACATCAAAGCGCCGTTAACACCATTAAAGCATCTGATAGTGCCATCGTAAGCCTGATTAATTATATCTACTACGCCGTCACTGTCCATATCTGCCAGACTAGATGGAGCAATAAATCCTAATGTCGGATCAGACGCTAGCATCTGAGAATTACTGATATCGTTAGACATAAGATCAACCAATTTCACGCGCCAAAGTGCTCCCCGATCATTCTCGCCCCCAGATCCGTAAATGATATATGTTTGACCTAAATAATCCATCACAATGGGTGAACAGTAGGTTTCTTTCCCATCGGGCATGGTATCTTTTGCAAGAACTGATCCTGTCATGGCATCAAGAACCATAAGCATTCCTGGTTCTCTCAAGGTATCCCAAGGTGGAGCAGAATGATTTCCACCATTTGCAACAAGTATATCAGCAACACCATCAGAGTTTTGGTCAGGAATGAATTGTGGATTGTAAAAATTGAACCATCCGCTATCCAAAGAAACTGTTGGAGAATAAGGGAAAAACTCCCAAATCATATCACCTGTGCTACCGTTAATCGCATAAAACTCGGCGTAACGACCTCCAATGAAGATATCATCAACATTATCACCTGTGATGTCCATGAATTGAGCACTTCCAAACATCTCTTCGTCCGTGTGGAAATTCCAAAGCAAAGAGCCATCCAAACCGTTTATGGCATTCACACCATTGCTCTCTGGCTGACCGTCTAATCCTCCGCCAATGACAATATCAAGCGTATTATCATTATTCAGATCTACTGCTCTTGCGGATGAAAAAGTAGTTGAAGTATCTAAAAAGGATGACCATTTAAGGTTTTGACTCGTTCCGAAAAATGATCCTAGGAGTGATATTAATATCAGTACAGTCTTATTCATAAGCGTGGTAATTCGCTCAAAAATAAGACTTTCTATTGAGCCTTTAAAGTCGAACCGAGATTATTCATTAATTCACTTAGCTCCTCAAGAACCTCCGCGTTAAGAGTTCCACTAATAAAGTGATCGTTAAAATTAGGTAAGCTGTAGTGCCCGACTATATTAGCTCCTCTATGTGGCATAATCTCAAGAACATGTTTCATTGCAGAAGCAGCTCCTCTTCCTCCAGGTGATGTTCCCAGAAATACAACAGGCTTATTTTGGAAAATCTTACCTCCTTGTCGCGAGATCCAATCCAGTGTGTTTTTCATCACAGCTGGCATTGATCCATTGTGCTCGGGAACTCCAACGATGAATCCATCAACTTCTGTAAAGAGACCGTAAAGCTCCACCATAGAATTAGGAAAACCTTCATTCACTTCAAGATCGATTCCATAAACAGGTGCTTCAAAATCTCTTAAAGAAATCAATTGTACTTCAGCATCTGTTATTAGATCAGCTGCTTCTTTCACTAAAATGTGATTGATCGAGGTTAAGCTATTACTGCCTGCGAAGGCCAGAATTTTTTTCATTTTAACTTATTTACCATGGTAAATATATGTAGAATGTATAGGATGTCCTAACTTCGCGCAAAAAAAAATTGATGCGGCTATTATTATTGTCTTCTTTCTTGAGTATTTCTCTTTGCAGTTTTGGACAAATGCAACGAGTGGAACCATTTCTTGACTTGGGACTTAAATTCCTAGTTGGACCAAGCATGTATAATTCAAGTGTCTTTACAGATAATACAGACAAATACGAGCATAAGTTCAATTCATTCGGATTTGGTGGAGGAGCCAAGATCGCATTAGACATAACGGATAATATCGCTATTGCGACAGAAGGATTGTTCATACTAAATCAACAGGTTTACAAGTTGAGTGATGGGTCCAATACAGAGAAAACGATAAAATCAACGGCAATTGAAATTCCGGTAATGTTGAGATACAACGACGGTTCTGGTGGATACACGGAAGGAGGATATACATATTCTAAAATGCTGAACGTTACAGAAACAGTAAATGAGTCTATCCAAAATGCTAATGATCTTTACAATGCAGCTCGACACGGATTAGTTTTCGGATTCGGAGGATACCTTTTTGGTGCTGAAGACTTGGCAGTGTCAGGAGGATTCAGAGTGAGGTATGATCTAACGGATATCGTGAGTACTCCATTGGAAAACAGAAATGATCCAGACTACTATGCACTCGACAATGTCGTGACAAATAAGACCAATCCTTTGTCGATCATGTTCAATATTGAATTGAATTATGACCTCGGTTTTATAATGGCAAGAAACCCCTGCACAGGAAGAAGGAAAATGTTATTCGTCAACTGATCGCTTTCTCACAATTAGGTCTGTATGTGTATGATCTTCCTCAACAACAAGATCATGCCCTTGGATAAGCGTTTCAAATAGATTTCCTTGAAGACCTTGTTGTGATAAGTGAGAAACGCGCG
>JBMSGX010000215.1:0-4110 GCA_049416285.1 Crocinitomicaceae bacterium
TAGAGTAGTGGTCTCCAAAACCATTGGTCGTGGGTTCGAATCCTACCGCCCGTGCTAAATTGATGAAATGTCAAAAGTTAAAGAATATTTAAACGAAACTGTGGAAGAAATGGTCCACAGAGTGACTTGGCCAACTTGGAAAGAGTTGCAGGCAAGTACTATTATCGTTGTTATTGCGTCGATCATCATCTCTTTATTGATCTTTGCAATGGATTTTGTGTTTGGAATCACAGGTGATAGCGGTTCACTTTGGAAAGGTGTACTCGGTTTCATCTATAACATGTTTTAATTAGGAGGTAATGGCAGAGATCAAAAAACGATGGTACGTTGTTAGAGCCATTAGTGGGAAGGAAAAGAAAGTGAAGGAACTCCTTGAGTTGGAGATCTCTCGTGAGAAGCTTGACGACTACGTTGGGCAGATCTTGATTCCTACTGAGAAAGTCTTCCAGATTAGAAACGGAAAAAAAGTAAGCAAAGAGAAGGCTTACCTTCCGGGTTATGTTTTGGTCGAGGCAGCACTTGTTGGTGAGGTGCCTCACGTGATCAAAGGTATTCCAAATGTGATCGGATTCCTTGGAGCCGAAAAGGGTGGAGCCCCGGCACCAATGAGAATTGCCGAAGTAAATAGAATTTTAGGTAAAGTAGACGAGCTTTCGGAAACAGAAGAGGAAATGAAGATTCCTTTCGTTGTTGGCGAGTCTGTGAAGGTAATCGATGGACCATTCAACAACTTTAGCGGAGTGATCGATGAGATCAACGAAGAGAAGAAGAAGTTGAAAGTGATGGTGAAGATTTTCGGAAGAAAGAATCTTCTCGAGCTTAGCTATATGCAAGTTGAGAAGGAAATTTAGGTAAGTATATTAACCCGTAGGAGTGATGAAGGCGATTAAAGCTTCCCGCTGAGACTCACGTTAGACTACATAATTTAAATAAAGATGGCTAAAGAAGTAGCAGGTTTGATCAAACTACAGATCAGAGGTGGTGCAGCCAATCCAGCTCCTCCAGTTGGTCCCGCGCTTGGTGCGAAAGGGGTGAACATTATGGAGTTCTGTAAGCAGTTTAATGCTCGTACACAGGATAAAGCAGGAAAGGTTCTACCGGCTGTAATTACAGTTTACTCGGATAAATCGTTTGATTTTGTAATCAAAACTCCTCCAGCAGCTGTTCAGATTCTCGAAAAAACAAAACTTAAGAAAGGTTCATCTGAACCAAACCGCCAGAAGGTGGGTACGATTTCTTGGGATTTAGTAAAAGAGATAGCTGAAGATAAGCTGCCGGATCTTAACTGCTTTACTGTTGACTCTGCAATGCGCATGGTTGCCGGTACTGCAAGAAGTATGGGAGTTGTTGTAAAAGGTGGTGAAGCACCTAAATCTAAATAATTGTAATTGTTATGGGAAGAATATCTAAAAAGAGAAAAGAAGCTCTTGCTAAGATTGACTCGGCAAAGGCTTATTCCTTAACAGATGCATGTAATTTAGTTAAGGAGGTTTCAACAACCAAATTCGACGCCTCAGTTGATATCTGTGTTCGTCTTGGAGTAGATCCAAGAAAAGCGAACCAAATGGTAAGAGGTACAGTTGCATTGCCACATGGAACAGGAAAGGACCTTAAGGTTCTTGTACTGTGTACTCCGGATAAGGAGGAGGAAGCAAAAGCAGCAGGTGCTGACTACGTTGGTTTAGACGAATACATAGATAAAATCAAAGGAGGGTGGACTGACATCGACGTTATTATTACTATGCCAGCAGTGATGGGTAAAGTAGGGGCTCTAGGTCGTATTTTAGGACCAAGAGGACTTATGCCTAACCCGAAAACTGGTACGGTAACAATGGACGTTGCAAAAGCGGTTACTGAGGTAAAAGCAGGTAAGATCGACTTTAGAGTTGATAAGTATGGTATCATTCATTCTGCGATTGGAAAAGTGAGCTTTGATGGAGATAAGATCAAAGACAATGCACACGAGCTGATTCAGACATTGGTTAAAATGAAACCATCTTCAGCAAAGGGTACTTACATTAAAAGCGTTTACATTAGTTCCACAATGAGCCCGAGTATCCAGATTGATACTAAGTCTGTAATTGCTTAAAACTTACGAAGATGACAAGAGAAGAAAAAGCAAAATATGTAGATGACTTGGCTGTTGAATTAACAGAAAGCAATGTTATCTATTTGACAGACACAGCGGAATTAACAGTTGATGCAGTTAATAACCTGAGAAGAAGTGCATTCAAAGCAAACATCAAGTTGAGAGTTGTAAAAAACACACTTCTTGAGAAAGCTATGGAAAAGGTTGAAGGAAAAGATTTCGGAAACCTAAAAGAAACACTTTCAGGTGCAACTTCATTAATGCTTTGTGAGGTGGGTAATGCTCCGGCAAAACTTATCAAAGATTTCAGAAAGAAAGCTGATAAGCCAATTCTTAAGGGAGCTTGGATCGAAGAAAGTGTTTACATAGGTGATGAAAACCTACAGGCACTTGTAGATATCAAGTCTAAAGAAGAATTGATCGGAGAGATCATTACTCTACTACAAAGTCCTGCTAAGAACGTTGTTTCTGGACTTAAAGGTGCTGGTGGAAAACTTGCTGGTATCCTTAAAACTCTCGAAGAGAGAGGTTAATTATTAATAATTTTTTGAACCAATTTAAATTAAAATAAAATGGCTGATTTGAAAGAAATGGCAGAAGCGTTAGTTAACTTGACAGTTAAAGACGTTAACGAACTTGCTAACATTTTGAAAGAAGAATACGGAATTGAACCTGCTGCTGCTGCAGTAGCTGTTGCTGGTGGTGCTGCTGCTGGTGGTGGTGACGCTGCTGGAGAAGAGAAAACTGAGTTCGACGTAATTCTTAAGTCTGCAGGAGGATCTAAGCTAGCTGTTGTTAAGCTTGTGAAAGAACTAACTGGAGCTGGACTGAAAGAAGCTAAAGAAATGGTTGACGGTGCACCTGCAACATTGAAAGAAGGTGTAGCGAAAGACGAAGCAGAAGGTCTTAAGAAATCTCTTGAGGAGGCTGGAGCTGAAGTTGAGATTAAGTAATCACCATACTTCTTTTTAAGGAAAGGTGCTGCCCAAAATGGGCAGTGCCTATTCCTGTTTTTAGCACGTAGTGCTTTTTTAACTTTTTTAATTCACTAAAACGTTTGGCCTTGGCATCATCAAACAATACTTCGAAAAGAGTGAATTTTGCGTCGAGCAAAAATCAATTTCAATATCCGGATTTCCTGGATATTCAATTAAAGTCTTTCCAGGAATTTTTCCAATTGGAAACGACTCCAGAGAACAGGGAGAGTGAAGGACTCTTCAAAGTGTTCTCAGAGAACTTCCCGATCACTGATACAAGAAATCAGTTCGTATTGGAGTTCTTGGATTACTTCATCGATCCGCCACGTTACTCCATCGAGGAGTGTATCGATCGTGGATTGACATACAGTGTCCCACTTAAAGCAAAATTAAAATTGTACTGTACTGACCCTGAGCACGAGGATTTTGAAACGATCGTGCAGGACGTATACTTGGGTACAATTCCTTATATGACACCGAAAGGTTCATTCGTGGTTAACGGAGCAGAAAGAGTGATCGTATCACAGCTTCACCGTTCGCCAGGGGTGTTCTTCGGACAGAGCCGTCACGCAAATGGAACTAAGCTCTACTCTGCGCGTGTAATTCCTTTCAAGGGATCTTGGATCGAATTTGCGACAGACATCAACAGTGTAATGTACGCTTACATTGACCGTAAGAAGAAGTTACCTGTAACTACATTGTTCCGTGCGATTGGATATGAATCAGATAAAGACATTTTGGAGATCTTCGGTCTTGCAGATGAGATCAAAGCAAACAAGACTAACCTTAAAAAGGCTATTGGTCGTAAGCTTGCTGCGAGAGTTCTTAAGACTTGGATCGAAGACTTCGTGGATGAAGATACAGGAGAGGTTGTATCGATCGAAAGAAATGAAGTGCTATTGGATCGTGAAACTGAATTAGAGAAAGAGCATATTGATCTTATCCTGGATTCAGGGGCGAAAACGATCATCCTGCACAAGGAAGACGTGAACAGCGCTGACTTTACGATCATTTACAACACACTTCAAAAAGACACTTCGAACT
>JBMSGX010000216.1:0-4092 GCA_049416285.1 Crocinitomicaceae bacterium
GTGATGTTGTTGGGCTATTTAATTATACGTACAGAAATTCTGACTAGACAGAAAATATGAGATCGGCACTCGTCATATTAGTTCTTTTTAGCAGTGGATTCGTTCACAGCCAGCTTTGGCGTGATTCGCTAGATGCAGCCAGAAAAGCATACAAAGACGAGAAATATCTTGATGCACTGAAATACTACAAATCAGCACAAAACAATGCTCCGGAAAACATTGACTTTTCAGACGAGATCGGTCAAACCGCTTACAAAGCGAGACAGTTCGACGTTGCCGAAAAGATCTATCGTCAAAATGCTGGTAACAAACTTTCAAAGCAAGAAAAAGCGAACAACTGGCACAATGCAGGTAATGCACTAATGAAAAAGCAAAACTATGCTGATGCCGTTGAAGCCTACAAGCAATCATTGCGAATGAATCCTACCGACGAGGAAACACGTTACAATTTGTCTGAAGCTATCCGCAAGATGAAACAGGCTGAGAAAAAGCAACAGCAAAAACAGGATCAGAACAAACAGAACTCCGATCAGCAACAACAGAATCAGGGACAGCAAGAAAGTCAAGGTAAACAAGGTGATCAGCAACAGAAAGGCGATCAGCAGAAAGGTAATCAAGGACAGAACAACAATTATGACAGCCAAGGTTCCGAAAACGGTTCCCAAGGTCAATTGGGTGATCAATCGGTAGAAAAACTGCTCGATAAGCTGACTAAGGAAGAAGCTGAAACAAAACGAAGATTAGCTCCTGGAGGTAATAAATCCAAAGGAAGTAAAAGCGGTAAAGACTGGTAATGTATAAAAACCTGATCATAGCGTTCTTCTTAACAATCACATCCGTTGTATTCGGTCAAAAACCCTATGTAGAATTAACCGTGTCTCCTGAAACTATAGAAAAAGGAGATCAGTTCACGATCGAGATCCGCACCAATGTTCCTGGGAAGCCCTCCATGGATAATCTGCCCGCATCATTCAGTCTCGTCCAATACAGTGAAGGCTCGTCAATCACAACGATGAACCAGAATACCGGTGAGATGGAAATGACTGTTGTCTACACCTACACAGGTACTATTGGTATTCCCGGAGAATACTCTATTGGGCCGGCGTTTATCACAAGCTCTAAGGGTTCCTACAGCTCTAAAAAAGTGAAGCTCACGGTGGAGAAAGAGATCGAAATGTACTCTGATGAGATCACAATAAAACAGCTCAAGCAACCGGCTTTTGGAATCATCCAAACCAGTAAAAAAAGGATCTATGAAGGAGAACCTCTTATTGCTTCAGCCAAGGTTTATTCACGCTTTTACGGTCGTATAGTAGACCCGGAATCGTATACATTGCAAGGCGCACTTGACCATCATCCGGTTGGGGCTAAAAACAGACTCACCATCGGCGATGAGCTTGTACAAGGCGTGCCTTTTTACACCTTCATTTTCGACAAACAGCTGGTTTTTCCAACTGGATCAGGCAAAGTAAAGATCGAGCCATTCAAAGTAAAATTAGTAAGCACTCAGGTTTATGAAATAACATCTGCATACGCCAATGTCGATATAGTACCATTGCCTGCGAATCCACCGAAAGATTTTATTGGTGGTGTAGGTGATTTTTCCGTACAATGCAGCACGGACGATACTCAGATTAAACAAGGTGAAGTCTTTAAATTAAAAGTTGTTGTGAACGGGAAAGGAAACCTGCATAACACTACTGCTCCTTCTTTAGAATTACCCAAAGGATTTACTATTTATGGAGATCCCGTTGTAAAAGAAGATTACCGATTCAACTCAGAGGGGTGCAAGGGCCGTATCAGTTATGAATACAATGTTCTTGCAAAGGCAAGTGGTACTAAAATGCTCCCTCCGATTTCCGTAAGTTACTTTGA
Source organism: Crocinitomicaceae bacterium (assembly GCA_049416285.1). Classification (GTDB taxonomy): domain Bacteria; phylum Bacteroidota; class Bacteroidia; order Flavobacteriales_D; family Crocinitomicaceae; genus UBA4466. The sequence continues at coordinate 1,876 of JBMSGX010000216.1, forward strand.
TATTAAAAAGGAATCGTACGCTACATCCTACGCAAGAGACACGATTGAGATCAGCGTAGAACGAGATCCCAATTACGCGAACGCGACTGTTGAGACATCAGATGAAAAGACCGAAACTGAGCTTTCGGCTCCTCCAATTCTGACTGAACCGATCATTGTTGCAAAAGAAACGATCTTTAACTCTCCCCTTTACTGGGGAGGAATAGGAGTTCCTTTACTATCTGCGTTTCTATTCCTGCTCTTCAAAATTAACACGAAAGAGAAGGATGAGAAGCAGGTTGTTGTTCAACGGAAGCAGACATCATTGGAAGAACTTTTACATAAAGCAAAAGCAGCACGTACTGGAGGGAATACAGACGAATTCTTTAAACTTACGGACGAAGCTTTACGCACAATGTTCAGTATTAAAATCGGACGTGAGCCGATGTTAATCCACAAGAAGGACATGGTTGATTATTTAGAATTGAATGGTAAACTCGAGCTTACGGAAAAAGTAACAGCGATCCTTACTGCTTGTGAAAGCGCTCGCTATGGAATGGTTGGAAACAATGATGACCTCGAAAGAATAGAAGCCAATTTGAAATTGATCAATGACACACTGAAATGAATCGATTGTTGATCATATTATTCGCATGTTATTCAGCGCTTTCTTTTTCTCAGGAAGCTACACAATTCGATGAAGCAGTTCTTTTAATGCAAAAAGAGAAGTTTAAAAAAGCGGCTCAGTTATTTGAAGAGATAGCAAAAAAGGAACCGCGAAATCTTTCTGCCTATTTCAACTTAGGTTTGAGCTATTTTGAATTGGAAAATACTGGTGAAGCTATCTGGGCGTTTGAAAAATGTCTTCGGCTGGATCCTTCAAATGCAGATGTTGAGAATGCTTTGAATCTCTGTTATTTAAAACTGGACCCTCAGGGTGTTAGAAATATGAACCCTGCAAGCCCACCAGCATTGGCGAGATTAGCTCCCAATATTTGGGCAATGATCGGAATTTTCAGCTCTCTGCTGATCTCTATTTTCCTCGTTATGATCATCAAAGGAAACCGAAAACATCTGAAGGGCTTCCTCATATTTTCGATCATGCTTCTAAGCGGCTTATTGCTATTCGCAATTTATGGCGGCTTCACATCACTAAAGTTCCGAAACAGTGAAGGAAAAAGTGTGGTTACAACAGATGCAGTAGTTTACTTAAAGGATGAATCACCATCAAATGAAAGTATACGGATCGGATCAGTGGTATCTGTCATGGATACTTTGACGCAAGAACTGGTCATATGCTCAGGGCAAAATAACCGAGAAGTTATTCTTGATCTGGCGGATTTACGCTCATTATAACAATCGAAAGCCATACCTTTGCGGTGTAATGGAGAAAAAGGTCAACATTCGTGAACTGGAACTTCCACAATTGGAAGAGAAATTGGTGGAGCTTGGAGAGAAAAAGTTTCGAGCAAAACAGGTGTTTCAATGGCTCTGGCAGAAAAACGCCGGGAGCTTCGAAGAAATGACCAACCTTTCCAAAGGTTTACGCGATCAGTTAGAAGAGCATTTTATCATTGAAAAGATCACAATTAAAGATGAGCAGGTTAGTACCGACCGAACGGTAAAATGTGCTTTTTGTGTGTCCTCCGGACAAGTGATCGAAGGTGTGTTGATTCCGACAAGCAAACGTATGACGGCTTGTATTTCTTCTCAAATCGGATGTAGTTTGGCTTGTAAATTCTGTGCCACGGGTAAGTTAAAACTCATGCGTAATCTCTCCGCCGGAGAGATCGTTGATCAGGTTGTTTATCTACGTGATCAGGCTGAAGAGAGATATGGCACTCCCCTATCAAACATTGTTTACATGGGGATGGGTGAGCCCTTATTGAATTATAAGAATGTATTGCGTTCGGCAGAGCTCATTACTTCAGAAAATGGCTTAGGTATGTCGCCGAAACGTCTCACCGTTTCTACGGCCGGGATTGCGAAAATGATCAAAAAGCTAGGAGACGATGAAGTAAAGTTCAATCTCGCACTATCTCTTCATGCCGCTAATGATGAGAAGCGTAGCTATATCATGGAGATCAATGATTCTAATAATCTTGAAGCTTTGGCGGAATCGCTGAAATACTTCCACGAAAAAACAGGAACACGTGTCACTTTCGAATATATCATCTTCGATAAATTCAATGACAGTTTGGAAGATGCTCAAGAGTTAGCGGAGTTTGCCAAGTGTGT
>JBMSGX010000217.1:0-4072 GCA_049416285.1 Crocinitomicaceae bacterium
CAGCGTCAAAAAACAGACTGTCTTTCGCTGGTGGGAAGAGAGTTTGTTCCGAATAACGAATATTTATCTTTTGAGCATTCACGCTATTCATTGCTACAATATCATTTATGCGAACCTTGAGTATTTTCTGGTCTTTGCGATTGTTGAAGTTATTTCCAATGTCAGCGATGTAAAGGTGGTCTTTATCACGTGCCAGATCCTCCCAATCCATGTTTTTTACACCGTTTACCTCTACCCTTCTCTGGATAGAACCATCCATATTCAATAAATATAATATGGCATCATTGCCGCTGTCATTGATCGCAACAAGAGTCGTATCATTCAGTTGTTCTAAACCGGATATTTCTGAAAGTTCTGAAGGAAGCTCAAATACATCGATCTCTTGACTGAAAAGCCCAAAAGAGAAAAGAAAAACGAATACGTTTACGCTATGTTTTAATGACCTTAACAACATCGATACGGTGATCACTCACTTCTTCTGCGATGATGATCAGGTTTTCAAGATCAACTTTTGTGCCCGCTTCCGGAATAGTTGCTAAATGATAGATCAACAGACCACCTAAAGTTTCGTAATCATCGTTCTCCTCTATCCCCAGCTCGTATTCCTGATTAATGTAGTCGATCTCTGTTCTTGCTGAGAATCTGTACTCCGTTTCACTGATCTGTTCTTCAAGCCAATCCTCTCGATCATGCTCATCTTCGATCTCTCCAAAGATTTCCTCGATAACATCTTCTATTGTTACTATTCCTGCTGTACCTCCGTACTCGTCAACTACAACGGCAATGTTTCCTGATTTCTCAGTGAATAGCTCCAACAACTCCTTACCTGGTTTTGCTTCAGGTATGAATGGGATTGGAAGTAGAATCTGCTTAATGGATTCGGGGCTCTTGAACATCTCAAAAGAGTGCACGTACCCGATTATATTATCTATATTCTCTTTGTATACGATGATCTTGGATAGTCCGGTATCTATGAATTTCATTCGCAACTCTTCGATAGAGTCATTCATTTCTACAGAAACAACTTCCGTACGTGGGATCATACAGTCTCTTGCCTTCACTGACCCAAAATCAAGTGCGTTTTGTAAGATCTGTACTTCGTTTCCAAGATCTTCCTCCTCTTCCAAACGTTCATTTATGTCCTGTACGTAGTGCTCCAGGTCCACCTTTGAGAACACCTTTTCGTTATGATCAGTTTCAACACGCAACAACTTCAGCGCTACCGCACTCAGACCTAGGACAACAAATGTTGGAAGGTAAAGAATGAAGTATATCAATAACATCGGGAAGGATGCGTATCTCAAATATCCGTTCGGGTTGATCTGTACCAACGCTTTTGGCAAGAACTCCGCGGTTATTAATACGAGTCCTGTTGAAAGGATCGTTTGTACCAATAAAACCAAAAACTCATTGCTTACTCCCCAACCCTTGATAATGGGATCAAGCAAGGCAGCAGCGAATAAACCGAAGAATACCAGTGCGATGTTATTACCCAGCAGCAACATTGCAATGAAGCGCGATTCATTCTGATAAAATACGTTGAGGACCTTACTGTTAAATGTTCCCTTTGCTTTATCCAGTTCGATCTTTAGTCTGTTCGAAGAGATATACGCAATCTCCAGCCCGGAGAAAAACGCTGAGAAAATTAATGTGATGACTATGCCGATCAGCGGAACTTCCATTTGAAATGCTTAGCAGAAAGATAAGAAAAGTCCTGTATTACAGGACATCAAAGCCGATATCTTTTCTGTAGTTGGCCTTTTCGAAGTCGATCTTTTCAAGAGAATCATACGATCTTTTCAACGCCGTTTCCAGGTCTTTTCCGAACGACGTAACCGCCAACACGCGTCCCCCTGCCGTTTTAACAACAGGACCATCCGCTGTTGTTCCAGCGTGGAAAACCATGCTTTCCGAAATATTGTTCAGACCATAGATCTGCTTTCCTTTTTCATATGATTCAGGATATCCACCCGAAACCATCATAACCGTTGCCGCACTTCGTTCGTCAAATTGAACGTCTCTTTCTGAAAGCGTATTTGTTGCCACTCCTTCAAAAAGGTCAAGAATGTCTGACTTCAAACGTGGCATTACAACCTCGGTTTCAGGGTCACCCATACGACAGTTGTACTCGATCACGTAAGGTTCGTTCTTAACGTTGATCAATCCAAAGAAGATAAACCCTTTGTATTCAATTCCTTCAGCCTTCAGTCCTTTAACTGTAGGAATAATGATCTGGTTCTTGATCTTATCTTTGAACGTTGGATTCGCAAATGGTACGGGTGAAACCGCTCCCATTCCGCCGGTATTTAATCCGGTATCCGCCTCTCCAATTCTTTTATAATCTTTTGCTTCAGGAAGAATCTTATATGAATCTCCATCTGTTATAACGAAACAAGAAAGCTCAACACCATCCAAGAAGCTTTCGATCACTACACGTGAGCTTGCATCACCGAACTTCGCATCAGCCAACATGTTTTTTAATTCCTGCTTTGCTTCTTTCAGATCTTCAATGATCAACACACCTTTCCCTGCTGCAAGACCATCAGCTTTGAGCACGTATGGCGCTTTCATTTTCTCAAGGAACTTATATCCATCCTCAAGGTTGTCTTTCGTGAATGTTCCGTATTTCGCTGTTGGAATATTATGGCGTTGCATAAACTCTTTTGCAAAGTCCTTACTTCCTTCTAACTGTGCGGCAACTTTGTTCGGCCCTATAACCGCTACTTTTGACAATTCCGCATCCGCTTGAAAGAAATCGACGATTCCGTTAACAAGTGGATCTTCGGGACCAACAACAACTACATCTATATTATGTTCTAGTACAGCTTTCTTAACTCCATCAAAGTCTGATGCAGATACGTTCAGGTTAACTCCATGCTGACGTGTTCCAGCGTTTCCCGGAGCGATGAACAGCGCTTCAAGAATAGAGCTTTGGGCCATTTTCCATGACAAGGCATGCTCTCTTCCTCCTGAACCTAAAAGTAGTACTCTCATAGTTAATTGCAGTTAGCCAAAATTGATTCAAACAGGGCTTTCCCGTCCATGTTTGCTAACTCTCCGTCAGCAGCTCTTTCTGGGTGAGGCATCATTCCGAAAACATTTCCTTTTTCGTTACAGATCCCTGCAATATTATTGATAGACCCATTGGGGTTTACTTCGTTGTTTACTTCTGCTTCGTCAGTAGCATATCTGAAGATTACTTGGTTATTATTTTCCAAACGTTCGATCACTTCCTGAGGAGCATAAAAACGTCCTTCCCCGTGCGCAATCGGAATTTTATATGCTTTCGATATATTAAGATCCTTGTTGATAGCTGAAGCGTTGTTATCAGGTTTCAAGTAAACATTCTTACAGATGAACTTTTGGTTGTCGTTGTGTAATAATGCTCCTTCAAGCAATCCTGACTCTGTAAGGATCTGGAACCCGTTACAAATACCAAGGACATAACCCCCATTGTTTGCATGCTTGATAACCTCTGTCATGATCGGTGATAGTTTAGCGATCGCACCGGAACGCAAATAATCACCGTAAGAGAATCCTCCTGGCAACACTACAAAGTCTACCCCTTTCAGGTCTGTATCTTTGTGCCAAAGGCGTTCAACTTCCTGTCCCATGATCGTTTCTAATACATAGATCATGTCCTGGTCGCAATTTGATCCAGGAAAGGTTACTACTCCAAATTTCATAGCTACAAATAATTAATGGCACAAAGTTACCATAATTGTCAGAGCTAGAAATTGAAGGCATAGAAAAATTTACCCACAGAAATGATGAATATCAGGTAAAAAATAAATGTTGGAAATGGTCTTAATTCTCTGTCTCCAAAAGCATAGGTAAGCAATGCAGACAATGGGAGGATCATTAAATAGAATCCTCCTTGTTTGTTCATAAGTATCATTTCGAATAGAAATACAACGCTGAAAGCTATTGTAATAAGAAAAATGATTCTGAATAATTTCTTTAAACGAATTCCACTTTGAGAGATTTTCAAAAGCAGGGGAGAGATCATCGCTAAGAGTAAAACAGCAACGAACGACCCCAGAATTAGATACAGGTTTCTGTTTTCGATCAC
>JBMSGX010000218.1:0-3972 GCA_049416285.1 Crocinitomicaceae bacterium
ACAACCTCATCATTTGCCAAAACTGTCCCTAGTGCCGGACACCAGTTCACCCATGAATCAGCCAGATATGCTAAGCGGTAATTCTGGAGGATTTGCTCTTTTTCTTTATCGCTGAATGCATTCCACTGATCTGCAGAAAATATCTCCTCATGATCGGTACAAGCATTCACATTTTCATTTCCTTCAGCCTGAAACTTCGCAATCAGCTCATCAATTGCAACTGCTTTATCCTGATCGTAATCATAGTATGCATTAAACAACTGTTTAAAGATCCATTGTGTCCATTTGTAGTATTCTGGAGACGATGTCCTTACCTCACGGTCCCAGTCAAATGAAAATCCGATCTTATCCAACTGATCTCTGTATCGCGCGATATTTTGCTCGGTCGTGATCTTCGGGTGCTGCCCCGTCTGAATAGCATACTGTTCAGCCGGAAGTCCAAATGAATCATACCCCATTGGGTGCAAAACATTAAACCCTTTCAAACGCTTGTAGCGAGAGAATATATCCGAAGCAATATAACCAAGTGGATGTCCTACGTGCAACCCCGCACCTGAAGGATAGGGAAACATATCAAGCACATAGTATTTTGGTTTATCAGACCCATCAACAGCAGCGAATGTTTTGTTCTCTGCCCAGAATTTTCTCCACTTATTTTCGACTTCGCGAAAGTTATATTCCATCTTAGCTGAATTTTGGTTGCAAAGATAGCCATTTGGCTTCTATTTGCAGGTGTTCGCCACAGTCATGTCGAATAATCGGTAATTTCTTTATTTTTACTAGTTCATGAGTCGATTATTACCTGTCTTGCTTACCCTTTTTACATTGCTATTATTCAATGTAGAATTTAGTTATGGACAGGAGTCTCGGGAGAAACAGCTGATTCAGTCTCTAAATTCGGAAAAGAATCCTAACAAGCGATTCAGCCGATTAATGGCATTGGGTGAGTACTACAAAACTCATGACCTATACAAAGCCGATTCGATCAAGGAAATCATTTTATCAGCAAGTCGTAATTATGATGATTCTATAAGATTTAACGCGCTCTTTTACTATGCTGAAATCGCTCAGATCAATGGTAACCAGGAAGAGTATTTCAATACAATTCTGGCTTGCCAACCCTTTCTGAACAAATTAAAAAGTGAAGAATTCAAGTTTAAGGTATACCGTCACCTTGGATACTATCATTCGAACATGTTGGAGTTCGAAACCTCTGATTTTTATCTTCGAATGGCTATCAAGATTGCCGGAAAGAACAAAGATTACGTAAAGCTTAGTGAGGCAAACAGATATTTAGCATTGAATTTCATGATGTCCAACCAAAAAGACAGTGCTCTTTTTTATGCAGACAAGGCGAGAAAGACGGGGCTCAAAAGTGGTGACAATGCTATTCTAGCTCAATCATACAACACCCAAGCGCGTATTTATCAGTTCTTTGATCAGGTTGAATTAAGTGTTGCCAAAAATTTTCTTGCACAACGAAAAGCTGAGGAGGCAAGAAGCCCATTTTTACTGGCTAAATTCACACGAGAATTGGGAGAGTCTGAATTAATAATCTTGAATTATGCTGATGCCGAGACTTATTTTCAGCGTTCTTTGAGCTATGCACGACAGATCAATGACAGAAGACAGATCGCATTAGCATTGACGAAGCTGGCATCGGTGCAATTGAAAACTAATCAATATTCTCGTGCCGCTTCAAACGCCAATCAATCACTGGAATATCTTACGAAACTGAATGACCTGAACAGTTTAGGTGAGACACATAACATATTAGGGATGATCGACCAAGGTCGCCAGAATTATGACATGGCCGCATCCAATTTTAACAAAGCGCTTGTTTATTACGAATCTACCAATAACCGGGAAGCAAGTGCCGGGGTTTATCATAATGTTGGTAATGTATTTCTAAAGCAGAAAAAATATAAGAAGGCCCTGTTTTGGTTGAATCGTTCTATTGAGATCCGTGAACAATTCGGTGCCAAAAATCAGATCTATAACACATATCGAGTAATATCCGATGTATACCGCGAAACTAACGATCAGCAAAAGGCTTTGGAGTACCTTGAATTATACGTGAATTATCTAGACAGTAATACGACTATCGAAGCAGCTGCAAAAATTGCTGAGTTAAGTGAGTCTTATAGAGCGGCTGAGCGTGAACGATTGATTATTTCACAGGGCGACTCCATTGAGAGACAGCGGCAGGAGCGCAATTTGACCGAAGCAAAACTTGAAAACGTTCAGCTTCGAAATAACTTCCAAGCCTATACCATAATTGCTTTCATTGTTATCATTGTTTTGGCTGGAGTTATCATATTCTATCGTTGGAATCAAACACAGATCAAGCAGCAACAGCAAGAAGCCGAAATGCGACAAACCCTCCTTCGAACTCAGATGAACCCGCATTTTGTCTTTAATGCCATGTCCGTGATCCAGAGCTACATCTTCGAAAATGATACAGTCAACTCCTCAAAATTCCTTGTGAATTTCTCACGTCTTATGCGCTTGATCTTGGAGAACTCACCGAAGGAATTCATTCCTATTACAACAGAGACGGAAATTCTTGAGAAGTATCTATCGATGCAAAAACTGCGTTTCCAAGACCGATTCGAATACATTATTGATTGTGATGAAATGCTTCAGGATGACTCTGCTGTAATTCCTCCAATGATCACACAGCCCTTCATTGAAAACGCCATAGAGCATGGCCAGCTGCACACAATAGAGGGTGGTTTTATCCGTGTTTCTTTCCAAAAAGAAGAGAATATGCTTTTGATCCGAATCGAAGACAACGGTATCGGCAGAAAAGCATCAAAAGAAAATAAAAAAAGCTCTGCTCACAAGAGTATGGCGATGACTATAACAAAAGACCGTATTGATAACTTAAATAAAAAGTACCGTACCGATGGGTTTATGGAAATCGAGGATTACAATAAATCGTTGGAAACTGGGACAAAAGTTTTAATTTCGTTACCTTACAGAGTAGATTCTAACCTTAATTCCTGATTATGCATAAAGTATTAATCATTGACGATGAAAACAGAACTAGACAGTTGATCGCGAACATGATCGATTCGTTTGGTTTTGATGTACAAACAATACCCGAAGGAGAAAATGTTGAAAGCGGTATTAAAGCCATCGAAAAACACAATCCTGATATCGTCTTTCTAGATATTCAAATGCCTGACGGAACAGGTTTTGACGTTCTGCGCTCGATAGAGGACAAGAACTTTGTTGTGATCTTTATCACTGCACACGAAGAGTTCGCAATTAAGGCCATCAAATTCTCGGCTCTCGACTATTTATTAAAACCTGTTGATCCTACAGAGCTTGAAGCAGCGCTTAAAAAAGCAATTGCTGCACTGCACGAAGAAAGTGAGGGTTCGCAATTCGAGGCATTGCAGAAAAATATTAATCCACACGAGAAAAGAAGACTTGTGCTCAAAACACAGGAAAGTGTGCATGTTGTAGATCTTGATGACATTATTCGTTGTGAAGCGGATAGAAATTATACTTCTTTCTTCCTTACAAACAATAAGAAGATACTTGTATCTAAAACGCTTAAAGAGTACGAAACCTTATTGAGTGGTCATCATTTTCTCCGAGTACAGCAGTCTCACTTGATCAACATCAATTATGTGGAGAGATATGACAAGAAAAACGGAGGTGCTGTCGTTATGAAAGATGGCTCTGAAGTTCCTTTATCTTCTGCGAAAAGAGAGGTTTTCTTCCAGACTTTGGAGAACCTGTAAAAACGAAAAATAAATAGAATAGCCTATTTATTCATTGAACATTCTCTAATATTCATTTGCCCGTAACAATTCGTATCTATTACCTATTATTGAGCTAGGAAATAAGGAGAATTAATCAGGAAATTTTCTCAGGTTTCACTTTGAAATATTGAAAGGAATCACTGCTTGGAGAGGCAGTTTCATTTTCTAGTTTGATTAAAGAGTATAACAGTTCTAA
>JBMSGX010000219.1:0-3919 GCA_049416285.1 Crocinitomicaceae bacterium
TTGAACAGTTTTGTTCTTTTTACAAAAACTTCTTTGACACGTGGATTCACAACTAAGTCTGCATAACGCTGACGGTAGCGTAATTCAGGATCTGTAAACGCATCGTGAACCACACCGTCAGCATCCGTTTTTGGAAGTGGAAGTGGCTTTAACGATTTGCTCAAAAGAACAAATTCCTTAACGTTCACAGAAGTTTCCCCAACCTGTGTCTTAAACACTTCACCTTTAACTCCTATAAAGTCACCTAGGTCAAGTAATTTCTTGAAAAGGTCGTTGTAAAGCATTTTATCTTCCCCTGGGCATATCTCATCACGGTTGAAGTAAACCTGAATTCGTCCTGTTGAATCCTGTAGCTCTGCAAAAGACGCTTTACCCATTACACGTTTGGACATCATTCTTCCAGCAAGGCAAACGGATTTACCTTCTTCAAAATTTGCTTTCAGATCGGCAGTAAGTGTGTCTACCGGATAAAGTTCTGCCGGATATGGGTTGATACCCATTCCCATCAGCTTTTCGCGCGTTTCTCTTCGCTGAATTTCGTGATCGGAAAGATCAAGATGTCCTGCACTCATTTCTCTTATCTTTTGCGTTACAATAAATTGGACGGCAAAGATAAGGAAAACAATGCTTTTGAAATGCCCGTCCCATAAGTTTGTCGAGTCCTTCCAAAATGGAATAATCCGATTATCTTTGGAACATGGATTTTGATACGGTCAAGGCCTTACATATAATTTTCGTTGTGAGCTGGTTTGCAGGCCTGTTTTACATCGTACGACTGTTCATTTATCACACTGAAGCGCAGGAGCGAGATGAACAAGCTCGGAAGATTCTATCAGATCAGTTTGAGATCATGGAAAAGCGACTTTGGTGGATCATTACAACACCTGCAATGATACTCACGATCGTGTTTGGCGTATGGATGTTGTTCCTTATCCCGGCGTATTTATTGACGGGATGGATGCATGCAAAATTGGGATTCGTTTTATTGTTGCTCGTCTATCATTTTGTATGTCAGAAGATCATGTTCGATCTGAAAAAGGGGAAGTTCAAATGGCGCTCAAACGGACTAAGGTTGTGGAACGAGGTGGCAACACTGGCTTTGGTAGCAATCGTATTTTTGGTGGTGTATAAGAATTCTATGGACTGGATCAAGGGAACTGTTGGATTCTTTGGTGTTGCCATCCTATTGATGATACTAATAAAACTCTATAAACGTTTAAGAACTAAATCATAAAAGATGTACAATAACATTTTAACAGAACAGAACGGACAAATTCTAACGATCACGATCAATAGACCAAACCAGTTGAATGCGTTGAACAAGGATACGATCGCAGAATTGCATAATGCTTTAAGTGCTGCTGATCAGGCTGAAGGAGTTGGAGTTGTGATCATCACGGGCAGTGGTGAGAAATCATTTGTTGCTGGTGCTGATATAAAAGAGTTCGCTGATTTTAGTATAGCTCAAGGTGGTGAATTAGCGCAGTCCGGACAGGAAAAGCTTTTCTCTTTTGTTGAGAATCTTTCTAAGCCTGTGATCGCTGCCGTTAATGGTTTTGCATTAGGAGGAGGATTGGAATTAGCAATGGCGTCTCACATTCGTGTTGCCTCTTCAAATGCACGTATGGGGCTTCCTGAAGTAAGTCTAGGTGTAATTCCGGGTTACGGAGGCACGCAGCGTTTGGCTCAGCTTGTTGGTCGCGGAAAAGCCAATGAAATGGTATTTACCGCTGGCATGATTAAGGCAGATGAAGCATTGCAGTGGGGTCTTGTGAACTATGTTGTTGAGCAGGATCAACTTATGGAAAAAGCGAATGAGATTGCAGGAAAGATCCTAAATAATTCAGGTTCAGCGATCAGTTCAGCGATTCGTTCCGTTAATGCGAACTTCCAGGATGGAGTGAATGGATACGAGGTAGAGATAGAGGAGTTTGGAAAATGTTTTGGAACGGCAGACTTCAAGGAGGGAACAACTGCATTCCTGGAGAAAAGAAAACCATCATTTAGAAGCTAATAATATCCTTTGAATCCACTTAAAAGTCTACTAGGACAAACAGCCATTTACGGTCTGCCCACTATAGTAGGTCGGCTATTAAATTATTTGCTGGTTCCGCTTTACACCAACGTGTTCACGGATCCGGCAGATTATGGTGTTGTCTCTGAACTTTATGCGTGGGTTGCATTTCTGATCGTTTTGTTGACGTTTGGGATGGAAACATCTTTCTTCAGATTCCTGAATGACAAAGAGGATAAGGAAGGAGTGTTCAGAAACAGCTTCCTGACGGTTATCGGGCTGAATGGGTTGTTTTTGCTTTGTTTACTCTTCTTTAATCAAAGCATAGCCGATGCGATGTTGTATTCGGAGCATAATGAGTACATTATTCTGCTTGGAATCATAGTATGTATCGACGCTATTTCAGCTCTACCAATGGCGAAGCTGAGGGCCGAGAATAAAGCTTTCAAGTTCAGTATGATCCACTTTACCTCTATAGGTGTAAACATCGGTTTGAACCTGATCTTCATGCTACTCATTTTTGATCCTTCCCGACCTGAGGAGGGAGTGTTATTCATCCTAATTGCCAATTTGATAGCCTCTCTAGTGAAGCCGTTAGGAACCTATTCTGATTTTATCGGATTGAAATGGCAATACAATAAGGAGCTAGCGCAGGAAATGTTTAAATATGCCTTTCCGTTGGTCATTGCTGGTTTTGCAGGAATCATAAATGAAACCCTAGACCGTGTAATGCTGAAACACTTGTTGTTCAACCGCGGGGGGATGACCTTAAAGGCTGCGGAAGCACAGCTAGGGATTTACAGTGCGTGCTATAAGTTGGCTATGATCGTCGCGATTTTTTTGCAAGCGTATCGTTACGCAGCTGAGCCATTTTTCTTTGCGCAAAACAAGAACAAGGATCGAAACAAGATCTATGTTCGGATCATGAATTATTTCGTTGCTTCTGTTTGTTTCGTTTTCCTTGCAGTAGCACTGAATATAGACATCTTCAAGCATTTTATTCGAAATGAAGCTTATTGGGCGGGATTAGGTGTCGTTCCAATCCTGTTGATCGCGAACGTTTTTCTGGGAATCTATTACAATCAATCGATCTGGTATAAGCTCAGTGGGCAAACGAGGTTCGGAGCCTACATAGCTATTGGAGGTGCTGCTATAACTGTCCTTATCAATCTGATCTTTATTCCTCTTTACGGATTTTGGGCATCGGCATGGGCTACGTTGATCGTATATGCGGTGCAAATGATCGCATCTTATTTGCTCGGACAGAAGTATTACCCGATCAATTATAACCTAAGAAAGTTTGTCTTGTATTTTGGATTGGCTCTGGCGCTGTATCTTGTAGCTTTCATTATGAACCTAGATCCCGGAATATTTACTGTTTCTAAGTTTATCGTACACAACCTAATGATCATTTTCTATCTGTTCGTTGTATGGTTCATTGAACGGGCAACCTTAAAAACTAACGGTTAGACGTTAGTAACTTCTTCCAAATCGCCCCGTTTTCGGGATTTCTCTGCTGCCCTTTTTGTTACCTTTGATAGATTAATTGTTGCTATGAAAGTTAAAGTGATCAATAGATCTAAGCACGAGCTGCCGGCTTACGAAACAGTGGCCTCAGCAGGTCTTGATGTACGTGCAAACATTGATGAAGCGATCGAGCTTCCTCCTATGGGACGTGCGTTGATTAAAACGGGTCTTTTTCTGGAAATTCCGGTGGGATATGAATGTCAGGTGCGTCCGAGAAGTGGTTTGGCGTTGAAAAAGGGAATTTCTGTGCTTAATTCGCCTGGTACTATTGATGCCGACTATCGTGGCGAAGTGGGAGTGATCCTTGTGAACCTTTCCAATGACACATATGTAGTAGAAGATGGAGAGCGCGTTGCACAATTGGTGTTTGCCAAGTTC
>JBMSGX010000220.1:0-3904 GCA_049416285.1 Crocinitomicaceae bacterium
TTTGTGACCTTATCCGTCATGTGTTATTTTGTGATAACAACCAGGTATTTGGATACCTTCCAGAATTCCGCAGGACTCTTTATCTTAATAACTGTAGAAGTTCCGCCTTCAACCAATTCATAAGAACTTGGCTGGTGTGCTGAGATCAAATGTACATCCGTTCCTTCAATCGTGATGCTCTTCACCTTCGTTACATCGATTGCGGTGAAGTAATCCTCATTGAACTGATCCTTCAAAAGGATCTTTTTTCCAATTCCCAGGAACCCATTTTTCTTTTCTAGGACATTGTTATTTGTCAACTCTTCCTCAGTTCCATATGCGTAATACGCAGTATTCATTTCCTCTGTAAGAAGGTCTAAACTCAAGGCTGCATGCTGATAAGCATCAAATAAGCGTGTATAATCCGCATCAAGTTGGTCAAGTTCAGTCTGCAACATTCCGATCTGCTCGTCTTTCCATTGGATCTCTTTAACTAAGGATTCGATCATGTTTTCCAGCTCTTGTATCTTGAGACCGTTCTTTTTAAGTTCAGACCTCAGGTATCCAACTTTTTTAGCATTCTCTTCACGCAGGAAATTGATGTGCTTGATCTCTTCCAAGATCCAGTTTTTGTCTTCATTTGACAATTCAGGATCCGTTGATAGTACACGGATCTCTTCATTTCTTGCACTGATGGTCTCAAGGTTATGTTTGATCTCGTTAAAGAATCCTAGTGCCTCATTGATCATGGAGTCTTTCATGGCATTGTCCAGCTCCAGCTGTTTTATCTTGTTTTCCATTTCCAGGTCAACAGCAGCAGAGCCGCCATTTCCGGTTGGTGAATCCATTTGACAGCTGGCAAAAATGATTGAAAGCGTGAATAATACGAGGTGCTTAGGCATAAATATTGTTGTTACATGTTTAGCTGCAGTGTGTTCCATACGGGTTCACATTGCTTTTTCTATCTTTGATGAAAATACAAATTTATGCTTAAATATTTAATCTCCCTGCTGTTGTTAGCTGTCTCAACGATAAGTTTTACACAGTCCGTTTCCTACGATCTGAGTATGCCTAAACCACAGGATCATTATTTCCATGTGAAAATGCATATGAAGGACTTTAAGGAGGATACGTTGACAGTTAAAATGCCAGTTTGGGCTCCGGGTTCTTACTTGGTTAGAGAATTTTCTAAAAACGTCAATCTTGTCAAGGCTTACGATAAAGAGGGAAAAGAGCTTGAAGTATTTAAGTCGAGTAAAAACACATGGAATATTGTGAATCCATCCCATGGAGCAGTTGAAGTGCGTTATGAGGTGTATTCGTTCGAATTATCCGTAAGAACAAGTTTCTTAGACGACACACATGGGTTTGTAAGTGGAACGGGTGTTTTCATGTATGTAGATCAGCACAAGAATCTGAGCGGAGAAGTAAATGTTTATCCTGGGAAGTATTTCTCAAAGATCACTACAGCTTTACCGAACAAGGGAGAGGGTGTGATCAAGGACGGTTCACAAACGTTCACTTTCAAGGATTATGACCATTTGGTAGATTGTCCAATCGAGATAGGTAACCAGGAAATCTTTGAGTTTGATGCATCAGGAGTGAAGCATACGGTAGCAATGTACGGTGTTGGTAACTATGATATCGATTTACTGAAGAAGGACATGGCGCGCATCATAGAAGAAGCGACAGCAGTGTTCGGTCAGAATCCAAACAAGGAATACACATTTATTATTCATAATGTTGTTGATGCGCAGGGAGGTTTGGAGCATACCAATTCAACAGTATTGAGTGTTAACAGATGGTCGTATGAAGGAAGTAAATACCTCGGTTTCCTTTCATTGGTGGCGCATGAGTATTTCCATTTATGGAATGTGAAGCGCATCAGACCAATAGAGTTGGGTCCTTTCAATTATGATGAGGAGAACTATACTTCATTGCTTTGGGTGATGGAAGGGTTTACTTCTTACTATGATGAGTTATTGCTTTTAAGAGCCGGTTATTACACTAAGGAGAAGTTCATGAATAAGATGCTTTCCACATTGAATTATGTAGAGGGGGCAACAGGAACACGTGTTCAGCCTGTGGCTCACGCAAGTTATGACGCTTGGATCAAGGCATACCGCCCGAATGAGAACAGCGCGAATACCACGATGTCCTATTATTCCCGAGGTTCAGTGATAGCAATGATGTTGGATGCGATGATCATCAATAAGAGTAAAGGAAAACAATGTCTGGATCATTTCTTACAGCACATCTATAAGGAGTTCTATGAGAAAAAGGGGAGAGGTTTTACAGAGGATGAATTCAAAGCTGAGCTAGAAAAGTTCGCTGGAGACCTAGATGAGTTCTTCGCGAAGTATATCCATGGTACAGAGATTCCTGATTACAACAAAGTATTTGCTCCGGTAGGAATGAACATGACATACATTGGGACACCTCGTCCGGATGCCGGAATTAGCGTGAGTGGTTCAGGAGGATCAACGATAGTGAAACGTATTCGTTCCGGATCTGCAGCTGAGACTGCCGGATTAAGTGTAAATGATGAGATCATTGGAGTGAATGGATTTAGAACAGATGCGAAGTCATTCAATGAGTTTGTAAATACCTTACAGGCAGGAGATAACGTCAGCATCATTTATGCGCGAGAGAATATTATCGGAATCACGGATATGATTATCACTAATTACGAGCAGCCCAAATTCGAATACAGTTTTGGAACAGGAAAGGTGACGCAAAAGTTATTGGAGTACTGGTTAAGAACGAATAGATAACATGAAATTCGTTCTCTTCTCCTTACTATTTATTACTGGTACTTGCTTTGCTCAGGTAGAATTGGTTGAATTGGGCAAACCGTGCGGTTCTAAATATGACTATTCGCAAACGGAACCTTCAATCGCAATTGACCCAACCGATCCTTCGATCATGGCTGCGGGGACGATCTTATCGGATTACTATTATTCGAAAGACGGAGGGAAAACCTGGAAGAGTAAAACATTGAAAAGCTCATACGGAGTGTATGGCGATCCTGTGCTTATGTTTGATGAGCAGGGGAGAGTGTACTATTTTCACCTGTCCAATTACAGTAAAGGCGAGTGGCTGGATCGTATTGTTTGTCAGTCAGCAGATAAAGTGAATGGTAAATTCACGGATGGAAGTCATACGAAACCAAATGGCATTAAGGCACAGGATAAACATTGGGTTGCATACGATCCGGACAGCAGTGCGATCTACATGACATGGACAGAGTTTGATAAGTATGATTCTGAAAAGCCCGAAGACAGCTCACGTATCGTTTTCTCGAGATCAACAGATCGAGGAGCTTCCTGGTCTGACCCTATTCAGATCTCTTACTTCAATGGAGACTGTTTGGATAATGACTTTACAGTAGAAGGAGCAGTTCCGGCTGTAGGACCGAATGGAGAGTTGTATGTTACTTGGACCGGTCCAAAGGGGCTCGTATTTCAAAAGTCATTAGACGGTGGTCTTACTTGGATGGAAAGAGAAGAAGTGATCGCTGAACACTATGGTGGATGGACGATCAAGATTCCCGGGATCTATCGCGCAAATGGATTGCCAATATTGCATTGTGACCGTTCAGAAGGGCCAAACAAAGGGACCTTGTATTTAAATTGGTGTGATCAGAAGGCTGGGAGCGATGATACAGATGTTTGGCTGATGAAATCAACGGATGGCGGAGAAACATGGTCTGAAAGGATCCGTGTGAATCAGGATGCGCCGGGAAAACATCAGTTCTTTACGTGGATGACGATCGATCAGTCTACTGGATATTTGTACTTCGTGTATTATGATCGAAGAGACCACGCTGGTATCGAAACCGATGTGTATGCTGCCGTATCCAGAGACGGTGGAAATACTTTTCAGGAGTTAAAATTGACAGAGACACCTTTCAAGCCTAATCAGC
>JBMSGX010000221.1:0-3900 GCA_049416285.1 Crocinitomicaceae bacterium
GTTTACCGCGTTCAGATCGGAGCCTTCAGAAAACAGATTCCACAGGATCTATTTAACGAGTTTAATCCGGTAACCGGAGAGGCAATTGGTACAACAGGAATTACGCGTTATATGGCTGGTTACTTCGCGAGTAGCGACAAGGTAGCGCAGGCAAGAGAGCAGATCAGAGGATTAGGATACGATGACGCGTTTGTTGTAGCCTACTGTGACGGAAAACGCATCGGTTACGGTGATGCACGCAGAATGGAAGCAGCAGGAACTTGTGTGCCACAAGGTGAAAGCAAACTGATGATGGAGGTTGCTGAGAATATCGCTGAGGAAATGGGGCTTCCAGTAAAGAACGAGGTTGAGGAATTACCTGACTATTCATATGCGCAAGCACCGGGTGCAGCTCCTTCTTCACCGATCGAATTGACAACAGGGTTATTCTTCACTGTACAGGTCGGCGTTTTCTCCAAGCCAGTGACAAAGCATGACCTGCTTGAAATGGATGAACTGTTTACGATCAGACTTCCAAATGGAACGATCCGTTACAACTCAGGTATGTTTAACACAGTTGAGGATGCGAAGGTGCGCAAGAAGCTCGCAAATGAAAGGGGGATTAAGGCATTTGTTACTGCATATTTCGAAGGTGAGCGTATCAGCATTGAGGAAGCTCAGGATCTTCTAGCAAAGAGAGGAGAGGGAATTCTTCAAACACGTATTGCTCCACCGGAGGACGGTAAAACAACGGAATATGAAGTGCCGGATCATATTGTAAGAACAGATACGGTGCAAGCAGGTACCCGAGATATATATGATAACGAAACGTTCGAAAGAATGCAGATCGTAACGAAAAAGTCATTTGATGAATTCCCAAGAGATATCTTAAACAGATACAATACCAAGGGAACATTCTATTACGATGAAAAGGATGGAAAGGTGAAATCGATGATCGTTGAAAATCCTGTTCATTTGCCACGCGTGTATAAATTCAGACATGATGTAGATACACTGTATCTGGACAGAATGAACATTGCTGCGGATACGATTGAAACAGATATCATTTACTTCACCACGCTTACTCAAACAATACCTGGTGATCTTATGGACTGGATGATGCGTTTCAACTACCGAAGAGAATTTGAATTGACAGAGGATAGGTATACGGTTCGTATTTTTGGAATTGAACCGAATCGATCCCAGGCTGTAATGGAAGAATTGAGAGGTTTTGGATATAATCCGAAGATCGAAGAATTAACTGAAGACGAATTGGAACTAAACGAACAGGAAGAATGAGTCAGATAGAAACATTAGAGGAGGAGTTAGCAGTTGAAACACTGGTTGGAAAATTAGACTTGGTTGTGTACAACGACGATGTAAACACATTTGATCATGTAATTGAATCACTGATCAAGGTGTGTAAGCATGAGGTGACGCAAGCGGAACAGTGTACCTGGATCATCCATTACAACGGTAAGTGCCAGGTGAAACACGGTTCATTCGAAAAGCTTGAACCTATGTGCACGGCATTATTGGATCGTGGAATTAGCGCAGAAATTCAGTAAGAATCTTGCCGATCAAAAAAAACGCTTTATATTTGCACTCGCAAATGGCCTCGTAGCTCATCCCGATTATAATCGGGAGAATAGAGCAGAGACCAGTGCAAAAGGCCTCGTAGCTCAACTGAATAGAGCACTTGATTACGGCTCAAGAGGTTTCAGGTTTGAATCCTGACGAGGTCACTATAAAGCTCCCGCAAGGGGGCTTTTTTTGTTCCTCGACATTCAAACCTGTTTGACCTGAAGTTCTTCCAGTGGAAGAACGAAAGAACTGACCGAAGGGAAGCTAATCCTGACGAGGTCACGAAGTAAAATGGTCACTATTATTAGTGACCATTTTTTTATTGCCCCAAAATCGTCCACGCAAAGATTCAAAGATAAAATCAGAGTTGTAAGCTGACTTCATCATAATTAGTAGATTATCGTCTACTAAACCTCTTGTTAGGGTTGTTTTGAAGAACAAAAAATGGTCTTTGAATCACATTATTGCATTTGTTTTTCATCGAATAGTAAATTTCATGTTCACGGGTTACTGACTAATTGAAATTGAAATATGAACGATAATCAAACTAACTATGATATCATTATCGCAGGCGCGGGAATTGCTGGAAATACATTGGCAAAGATTTTCGCAAATAATGAATTGAATGTTCTACTAATAGAGCAAGGTAAGCATCCGAGATTTGCTCTGGGTGAGGCTATGTTGCCTCAAAGTGCTTTGTGGCCT
This sequence comes from Crocinitomicaceae bacterium, assembly GCA_049416285.1. Classification (GTDB taxonomy): domain Bacteria; phylum Bacteroidota; class Bacteroidia; order Flavobacteriales_D; family Crocinitomicaceae; genus UBA4466. The sequence continues at coordinate 2,269 of JBMSGX010000221.1, forward strand.
TTCATGATCGGTGAATATTTCAATATTGAGGAGATCAAAAATTTGAGTCACGCTGATTGTATAATTGATAATGTAACACCGCATTGCGGGATAAAGCATTCTTTTGGATTTGTTTATCATGAGGACGCTGCATTACCTAATCGTGATACAATCCATCAACTGATACCTCCTAGCATGCCTTTTTACTCTGAGAGTCATTTGTTAAGAGAGGATGTTGATCAATATTTATTGAATGTGGCACTTGAGGCAGGAGTGCAATACTTTGAAGAAACGAAAATAGACGATATTGAAATTCACGAAGAATTCGTCAGGGTTAAAACGAATTCAGGGATATTTGAAGGTAGATATTATATAGATTCTTCGGGAAAGAACTCGTTGCTTGCTCAAAAGATGGGATATAGAAAAACTGATTCTGAACTTTCAACGCAGTCGAGATCAATTTTTACTCATGTTGAAGGACTTGAGCCTTTTGACAATTTATTAAATGAATCTGATCATCCCGGACAAAATCGAAAACTGCATGACGGAACCTTACACCACGTTTTCGATGGAGGGTGGATATGGATCATACCTTTTGACAATCATGAACGGTCAGAGTCTAATCTAGCAAGTATTGGATTAACCCTGGATCTTGATAAATTTCCTATTAATGAGGAGCTATCTGCTGAGGAAGAATTCTACAGTATTGTAAATAAGTTTCCAGGGGTTATGGATCACCTCAAGGATATCAAAAATATTCGACCATGGATAAGAACAGGTAGACTTCAATATGCATCCAATAAGTCCGTTGGTCACCGTCATATGTTAACGAATAATTCTTATGGTTTTGTGGATCCTCTATACTCAAATGGGCTGGTTAATACTTTTGAAACGATTTTCTACACTTCAAGAATTCTATTGGATGCATTTGATAAAAATAATTTTTCCATGATGCAGTTTGAGCAATTGGATAAATTACATGAGAAACAGCTAATAGACTCAGATATAATGGTTTCAAATGCTTATCGTGCAATGAGAGGGTTTAAAACCTGGAATGCATGGACACAACTGTGGTTGGGACAGGTATTATTCCATGATCTGGTGCTTCAGCGAGCATGTTTTAAATACTTTGAAACAGGAGATAAGTCTCACTTCAGCGATTTACAAATAGAAGGGAGGCCTGGGGAAAATGCACCTTTCGTTAAAGATAAAATGGAATTAATGAGCAAAGTCTCTGAAATACTTATAAAATTTGAAAATGGAGAAGAGACTGAAACAGAAGCCTCTGAATTTATGCTGGAAGCTTTGAAAGAACAAGACTGGCTTCCAAAGCACGTTTATAACTGGGGAGATATGTCATCGAGAAATGTAGATTTCACAAATATGGCTCTTGTGGGAGAACTTATAGGTTGGGGAATGAATGCAGCACCTGTTCCTATGAGAGAGAATTTATTTGATTTCAAAGTCCCATTTTAAAAATATGGAGGAAGTGAAAGATTTAAAAAAGCCATCATAAAGAGATCGCTTTTTGATTTTCACTTCAGCTTAAATTTCATTTTTAAGATATCTGATAATTGATCATAAAAGTTTAGCTACACTGCTGCCTTATGCGGTGAACTCCTTCCTAAGGGGGCTTTTTTTGTTTTTCGTAAT
>JBMSGX010000222.1:0-3894 GCA_049416285.1 Crocinitomicaceae bacterium
GCGAAAACTTTCGAAAAGAAGGAGATGAGTGTCATTCTCAGTGAGCTCGCAGTTCAAAATGACCCTATCGAGGTAGACTTTAACAACGGACAAAAGAGCATCTTGTATTTTGATGACAGCCCTGAGTTGAAACAGTTACAGTTCTTTCCATACATTCAATTCCTGGTCATTGGACTGTTTGCCTTGATCGGCTACCTCATCTTTAGTACGTTCCGAAAAGCTGAGCAGAATCAGGTCTGGGCTGGAATGGCAAAGGAGACGGCACATCAATTGGGAACCCCACTTTCATCCTTAATGGCATGGGTACAACTGCTCGAATCTCAGGGGGTTGATAAAATGACCACGGAGGAGATGCAAAAGGACATTGACCGCTTGCATAAAGTAACTGACAGGTTCTCGAAGATCGGATCAGGTGCATTGTTGGAAAATGATGACATCAGTGGAACGATCCAAAATGTGACAACTTATCTCCGTCCACGCATCTCAGAAAAGGTAGATATGCACATTACTGTTGAGGGCGGAATAAAGGCAAAACACAACGCATCTTTGATAGAGTGGGTAATTGAAAACATTTGCAAAAATGCGGTTGATGCTATGGAAGGAGAAGGTGAACTGTACGTCTCGCTTACGGACCTATCTACAGAGGTTCATATTGACATTAAAGACACCGGAAAAGGAATTCCTTCCAATCAATTAAAAACGATATTCCAACCGGGATTCTCAACGAAGAAAAGAGGTTGGGGTCTTGGTCTTTCCTTGGTAAAACGTATTGTAAAAGAGTATCATAAAGGACGTGTGTTTGTCCTTGAATCTCAAGTTGATCTAGGAACTACTTTTCGTATTATCCTTCCCAAATAAGTGAGGATACTTCCATTCCATTTTGAAACGGTTCTTGCGTTGCAACAGCATCGGATACATGTTAAATATCACCGACCAAACGGAGAGCCATACAAAATGTGCAATCATACCCTGCTCCATATAAAGTATCTGCGGGATCAGCGTAGCAATTAGTGAAAACCAATGTGACGTTTCCGACTGCTTTGTTTCTTCATGAAAGATCATAAAATATTTATCTCCTCGATCTTTTAGGTAAACGCGATTATTTAATCTTCTGAAGAATGAATTGACCAATACTTCACGGAAAAGGTTCACACCCATCCATTTAAAATATGATGGTGTTTCAAAGGACAGTTTTTGGTAAAATACGCTTGGTAAACGAAAATATTTGAAGGTCTGGAAGAACAGAAATCCAACCAGCATTAGGTTCCAGCATTGCAAGAAGGTCATTGCTGCAGCAGAAAATACAGAAGGATCTGTTTGTTGCAACGTGAATGTGAAAAACCAATACTCAACAATGAATACAAGGGCATACAGTGTCGGTAAAAGAACGATCTTCAGTGCGAAAGGCAGGTTCTTGAACATGCCTAAAGGTATTTAAATATTCTGCAAATCGACTTGACGCATAGCAATGAAGGACTTCACGATCTTATGTCCTATGACCTCACCGGTTTCATTTCTAACCTCTACATGGATCAAATAAACTCCTGATGCCACCGGGATACCCGCATGATTAGTTAATAACCAATCCTGATACGTTTGTGGACTGTCCTTCTTGAACTGTTTCACCAGCTTACCACGCGAATCATAAATGGTAACTGTACAACGCTCAGGAAGGTTTGTGATCTTCACGCGTGAATCCAATCTGTTCTTCTCATACTCAGAGTATGCATTGTATGGATTCGGCACAACATTGATCAGATCAATTGCTTCTGCTAACCTGTCCCGTGATTCAATGTCTGTCCCAACATCATCCATGCTCCATGAGTACATTGGACGGCCGCCATTTATTCCAGTAGCGACATAGTCTGTGTATTCTTTACTCACTCTAAGACGAATTGTAACGTCCGAACCAAGATTTTGTTGACCGGGCGTTAATCGTGGATTCAGCACCCAACTAATGCTAGAATAGAAATTCCTCTTCACAGTATTATCTCCCCCCTCGATAAGTAACATATCCTGATAAGCCTGGTTTGTGGATAAAGACTCACCTTCCCAAGGATAATAAGGTTTATAATCATACTGTAAAGCATAATTATTTATCGTCTTGACATTGTAGTTGAATATGTAAATGGGTTGCACTCCGCCCATAATCGGATTACCCGAATTATCTACTATTCTTTCCGAAGGATTCCAGATCATATCTGCTCCATTATCAGAAGTTAAGAAGGAATTTTCTCCAAACGCCATATAAAGTCTCACTCCAGACTCCAGGTCAATTGCATAACCTGGGAACCACCCCATTCCTGTTGTCCCGTCGTTTAATGAGTTTCCATTTTTATCCACGCTAGGACTTTTCCGCATAGCGCCGGGTTCGGCTCCACCTACATTCAATAAAGGGTCTCTGCCTGTTTCGATCACTGGACATCTTGTCCATTTGGACTTATCGGAAGTAATCACAATATCAACGCTCGGCAAATAGGAAATCTCAGATCTCTTTTTAGCAGTAATTACAGCTGGATAATTGTAATAAGCCATCGGTTGATAAGACGCTTCATAACCAGCAAGTCTGTGGGGAGCAATACCACCTCCCAATATGTTATCCCAATCGCGTTCAGGATCTGCTCCAATCTGATCAGGATAAAAACAAGGATCCAAATAATCCCTGTACTCTGGTAAAGTGTTATCCAAACACTCATAAGTAGAACTTATTGGATCTGAATCTGGAAAATAATCTCCAGAACGAATCCAATTGGATGGGAAAAAACCATTGTCATCACGAATAAAAGACAACCATGGCTTTGAGCTGTCTGCAAAACTAATAGAAGCCTCCAATAGGTCAGTAAAATACGTGGGCACTCCAATCATTGCCTCTGGGGTATAATAGTACTTTTGATTAATCTGTACAGATACTCCCCATTCTGGTATCAATTGTTCATTGTCAACAGATATCGAATAATTAGAAGTGATTGAATCCAAAATACTTCCTCCCTGACTATCAAAACGATACAAAACCCATTGGGCAGTATCAATATTGCGATCGTACCCATTTAAAGTTGGACCTGCAGTATAATCTCTAAACTTCAACTGGAAATATCCTTTTGCAACGTTCAATGGGTCAATTACCTTCACGTTGATCGGGCCTGCTCCGTAATCGTAAACAGGGTTATCCACTTTTCCGGCAGTAATTACCTGGTCCATCGTTTCATTCGTAAATTCAAGCACGCGTCCTCCATTTCCGTGACCATCAATTCGGGTGATCTGCGGTGTTGAACCATACGCGATATTTTGTCCGGTTCCATCCGCTTCAGGCATTGGATTGTGCGGAATACCTTCCATCACTTTTACTTCACCAATTGCAGCCTTTCTACTTGCGATATATGGTTTTTGCTGACCATCCAACTGCAAAGGATCATTCGGGTCGTAATCTTTGTAGTTGTTGTAGGCGTAAGAGATCGCCATGTAATAGTAACGCTTGAAGTTCACCAGCTGTTTATCTCCCAGTGCGAAAAGGTCTTCTGTAACTCTGAAGCTGTGCCTTAGTCCTTCATCCGCTCCATCCACTTTCTCCACTGGAATGCTTGCACCCAATCCTTCTTCAAATTCAAAATTGATGATGCGCCCAATACCGTCTTTCTTATCACACTGCGCAACAAGACGTGCTTTTGTTGGATCTTCGAGATCTGACAATGCCACATCATTATCTGCCAGCTGGAAGATCTGATACCCTTGGAAACGATAGTTTTTATCTGCTGCAGAATCAGCAACAATGAATGGATCAAATTCGATGTAATCCTCATTCGCATTCGTAGAGCCTTGTGGATTTGAGATCGTCAGGATCAACTCGTTTTCCAATTCCTGGATATTCAAGTCCGGTGCCGGCGGTCCGTCGAGTAC
>JBMSGX010000223.1:0-3866 GCA_049416285.1 Crocinitomicaceae bacterium
CCAATAATTGGAGAATCTCCTACTCGCCCTGGCATTTTATAAGCCCAACCACTCGTTGTGCACGATCCACTTAAATTACCATATGCATCCATGGCGATCATTCCAATCGTATCATGGTTTTCATGATTGATATCAGGACGTTTTCTTTTCTCTTTTTCCTCCTTTTTCCATTGCTTCCAGTCTTTTTTAACTTCTGAGATCGGAGTTTTAATTTTTGAGAATCCCATATCGAGAGCAAACTCACGTGCACCTTCACCTACAAGCATCACATGTGGTGTCTCTTCCATTACTTTTCGCGCAACTGATATAGGATGGTCTATCCCCTCCAAACAAGCAACTGCACCACATCTCGATTTATGATCCATGATACAAGCATCCAGTGTCACATGCCCTGAACTATCTGGCCTCCCACCAATTCCAACTGACCTATTCGTAAGATCTGCCTCGGTAACGCGAACACCAGCCTCTACGGCATCTATAGCGGTTCCATTCTTTGCAAAAACCTCCCATGCAGCCTCGTTTGCAGCCAGACCATGATTCCAAGTAGACAATACAATTGGCCCAGTCGGCTCTTCAGCATCAGCACTTGAAATAAGCTCGGCAGCTTTAATAGGTTTCAACATTCCTAGTGCCAGTCCACCTAAACCATACTTGAAAAAACTTCTTCTTTTGATCTTAGTCATTGCTTCTATTCTTTACTTCTTGTCGCCACTTACGGTACAACTCTCGATTCTTTTCGTGCTCTCGATTTGTCCTTGCGAAATTATGTCCTTCCCCACCTGGTTTCGCCATCATGAAGATATAATCATGTTTTTCTGCATTCAAAACGGCATCCAAGACTTCTCTTTTTAGAAAACAGATCGGACCAGGAGGCAAGCCATTATACAAATAAGTATTGTATGGACAATCAATATCTCTGTGCTTGTACGTTAGGTCTTCCACACCAATCAGCTTATCTCCCCAACAGAACTTAAATGTGGGATCTGATTGCAAAGGCGTATTTGTTTTCAATCGATTTAAATATAGCCCAGCAATGATGGGCCATTCTTCTGTCGATCGCGAAGATTCTGAATACACTATACTTCCCAACGTAGCCACTTCTGAAGGAGTTTTGACCGGTAACATTTCAAGCCTAGCTAAATTCTCATCATTCCAATAAGCGTGATAGATCTTCAACATCTCAACCATAAACGCTCTTGAATCCAGATCAAAGTACATTTCATAATCATCCACCAAGAAAAGACTCGGCAATTGTTCCTTTGTTACCCCTTGCTCTTTAAGAAACTCCTCACTTGTAATGTATTGAATCAAAGAAGCACTATCCGATTCTATACACTTTGAAATATTAGACGCCATATCATAGATATCACGACAGTAATTAAAACTTACATTTACCTTCATTTCACTGACACCATGTCCGGTTTCAGGGTCGACAACGAATGAGGACACCAAATTCCCCAACCTTGTTTGCGGCAACACTAAATACTTTCCAGGAGACAACAATGTATCCATCAATTGATTTTCCTCCGCGTACTGAAGAACATCTTGCTTGCTCTTTACAATTCCTTCTTCTTCCAAGATCGAACTCAGCCTTACCATGTCTAAACCTCCCCTTATCAACAACGTTTTCTGCACCTTGTTTATACTCCTCGTATCTTTGAAGAAAAACGCTTTGATCTCTGCGCGGTAAACATAACTACCCACGACAACACAAACCAATAATAAAAACGGTATTACTTTTTTAAGCATTTCTCAAATTTAACAAGATCTTTCTCCAATCCCACCTCAGTGTATCCGGCCTTTTTGAAAAGATTTAAACTCGCCATGTTCCAGTCATGAACACTGGCGTTTAGCTTCTCTATCTGATAATCATCACACAATTCTTCCAATCGGGACAGTGCAAATAATGCATATCCTTTTCTTCGATTTTCATCTGACTCAATCAGCACTCCTACGCTCGCGCTCCTACCCGCTTTATCAATTTCGAAAATGTCAAGTGTTCCGATCGGGGTTTTCTCATTTTTAGCACATATCATGAATCGCTGCTGTTCGCTATCAGCCTTTCCTAAAGCCTCTATCAAATTCTCAATTTCAATGCGACTGTAAGGTTCGTTTGTATCACTATAGCTCCAGTTAGTAGGATTATTTTCCCATTTTAAAATAAGATCTATATCTGACTCATTTGCTGGCCTTAAACTTATCATTTCGAATCATTTTGAAGAGCTAGCAAACGGTTTGTAACATCCTGTGCAGAATAAGCTCTGATGCCTTTTATTTGAGCAGAAAGATGAAAACCATAAACCTGAGACAATCTTCCATTCTTTTTAAGGCTGGTTAACAATTCAGATAGTTTTGCAACATCACCAATACTTAACACCTCATTAACTGGTGTTAGACACGTAATAGAACCGGCTTGCGTTTTTGAATAACCTTGATAAATTCTATCAAGCTCCGCCTTTGATACTTTTGAATTAAGCCTTATCAAAATGGATGGTAGTTTTTTGTCACTGACTAGCCTAAAAACCTTTCCCGTATCAAGACCAATATCAACTCCACTCGATTTTAAACTGTAAAACTTCCCTTGTGAGGAAATGCCAATGTGAGGAGGGATTTTATCCGCATGGAATACCCAGAGATATACCCCGGAACCATGATTCATATCATCAGAATCCCTAATGATATGTTCAAATTCAAAATCAAACATCAATTGACCCACTGTACACAAAATTCGCAGGGCCAATTAGAAAAACATCCTTAAAGCCCTCATCCTCTATAATCGCCTCAACATATAGCGTACCTCCTTTCGTTTCTACTCGGACCGGCGATTTAATACCTTTCTTATTCATTGCTACTAATGCGCAAGCAGTTACTCCTGTGCCGCATGATAAGGTCTCATCTTCAACTCCCCTTTCATATGTTTGAACTGAAAGTCCGTTGCTATCGATGCGAACAGAATTTACATTTATGCCTTCTAAAGCATATTTATCTGCGTAGCGAATACTTTTACCTAGCTCCACAATATCTGGCTCATTTTGATCGAACCTGCAATAATGCGGAGAACCTGTGTTTAATGTGAAGTCTTCACCTTCTTCCTGAACCTTTTCATTAACCGTCATTTCCAACTTTACATCACCTCCCAGAAACTCAGCGAAATGAAGTCCATCTATTGCATTGAAGCTTGCCTGATCCTTGATCAAACCAATCTGTTTAGCAAAAGCAACTGAACAACGCGCGCCATTCCCACAAAAGCTTTGGGTCCCATCTGCGTTATAATAATCAACATAGAATTGAGAATCCGTATCATTTTTCAGCATGATCAAGCCGTCAGCTCCTATCCCGAATTTGCGATCACATAACTGTGGGATACGCTCAATGTTAAATCCATCATAACTTCCATCCATATTGTTAATCATGATGAAATCATTCCCTGTTGCCTGGTATTTATAGAATTTCAATTTCATTTCGATGGTAATATCACAAAGTTAGAAGATTACATCTTCATAATTGTCTTTGTTCTTAACAATCTTTAACACGACATGATGTCAACTTTTTACTCGCTTGGCGTTATTATTGGTAATTACGAACTAGAACTAAAAAGAAGATAATATGAAGAACAACATGAAACCATTAGGATTTGGAATTTTAGGCGGGATGATACCCGTTGCGATTTTTATGCTGTTTAACGTTGGTTCTACCGACCAATCGAACGAATCATATCATATTGACAAAAATAATGCAATCGCAGCGACACCGGTTGGGTTGAACGCATCATCGCTTATACCTTCTGAGAACTTTGTTGCAGCATCTGAGAACAGTTTAAACTCTGTAGTTCATGTTACAACACAAGTAGTAACAACCTCTTTTCA
>JBMSGX010000224.1:0-3836 GCA_049416285.1 Crocinitomicaceae bacterium
GCGTAGTCATTTCCTGTGCTATTGATCGGTGAACCAATATTCTCTGGATTCTCCCACTTTGGATCTGCGAAATCCTCGGGATCCCCTATTCTTTTCGCTCTAAAGATGTCCAGCCCTCCCATTCCAGGACGACCGTCTGACGCAAACATCAAATCTCCGTTTAATGCGAATGTCGGGAACAATTCGTTTCCTTTTGTATTGATCTCCGGCCCCATGTTTTTCGGAGCAGACCATTTTTCGGTCTTTCTATCGAAACGAGTATACCAAAGATCTCTACCTCCGAAACCTCCTGGCATATCAGAAGCAAAAATCAAGTAACGACCATCCATTGTACATGGGTGTCCTACTGAAATACTATCATGTGCTTTTAGCCCTTCGATCATGATTGGCTCACTCCACTCGTCTTTTCCTTTCGCTTCTGAAACCCAGATATCACATCCAAGGTTTGCCTTCTTTTTGTTTGGACATCTTGTGAAGAACATCTGTTTGAATCTTGAATCAAACGCCACAGTACCCTCGTTATCAATCGTGTTGATATTTTCACCATTCACCAGCTTAGGCTCCTTCCAGTTTCCTTTCTTATCAATGTCAGTGACCCAAATATCCATATACCCTTCTCCTGAACGCGGATCCTGTGCTTTTCCAGTTGACCCGTCTCTCGATGAAGAGAAATACATTTTAGACATTCTTCTGTCTCCCATCATAGGAGCCATATCGAATTCTTCAACGTTAATGGTTTCAATGTTTTCTACAATGTGACGCGTTCTTTCCGCCTCAAATGCTTTTGCCGATTTACATGACTCAATTCCGATCTTCGCTCTATCATCACCGGGAACAAGTGCTAAATAAGCCTCGTAGTTCTCGATCGCTTTTTCGTACTCTGTCATCATTACCAACATGTCCGCATTGTGCAACAAAACTTCTGGTTCAGTTTCCTGGAAGTCCAAAAGAACAGCGCGGTTAAACCACTCATGTGCCTCCTTGTACTTCTCAGTATAGCGATAACACAATGCCGTCTTGTATGCCATGTCACCTTTCTTCTTTTTGTTCTTTGACAACTTCATATAAGCATCCGAACAAAGGTCAGCTGCAAGGGCATAATTTTCACTTCTGAAAGCATCGTTTGCTTTCTGGAGCATTCGGCTTTGCGACATAGCTGTCGTACCGATTGCCATAAAGAGAATAGTAACGAATAATTTGAAATTCATGTTTAGCCTTTTTCTAATAGTTCTCTACGAGAATAGTTAATTGTTAGCTCGTAAAATTAAGAAAAAATAATTCTCGAGCGGCCAAGGGAGTGATATATTTCACAACATAGAAGCAGAACTAACAAAATTCCACTTTAAAGATTGACAGTAGTGAATGTTCTCCACTTTTCAAGAACGCGCTCAAAGCCTTCCGGCAACTCAGAATTCAACCTTACATATTCGCCTGTTACAGGGTGTTCGAAACCAAGTGTTTTTGCGTGAAGTGCCTGTCCCGGAAGCATTGAAAAGCAATTTTCCACAAAGCGCTTGTATTTCGATGAAGGAAGCCCTTTCAATACTTTGTCACCACCATATTCCAGATCATTGAAAAGTGGATGACCAATATATTTCATGTGTACCCGAATCTGGTGAGTTCTTCCCGTCTCTAACTTACACTCAACAAGGGTAACATATCCAAATCTTTCTAAAACCTTGAAGTGCGTTACAGCATGCTTCCCGTAATCCCCTTCGGGAAAAACGGACATAACTTTACGATTTTTCAATGAACGCCCAAGATGCCCTGTGACAGTCCCGTCTTCCTCAACATCACCCCAGACGAGCGCCCAATAACGCCTCTCCGTAGTTCTATCATAAAACTGTTTTGCCAGGTGATTTAAAGCACTTTCTGTCTTTGCAACAACAAGTAATCCGGTAGTGTGTTTATCGAGTCTATGTACCAATCCAGGACGACCATAGTAATCATCGATCTTCTTCGGTAGATTTTCAAAATGATAAACAAGCGCATTCACCAGTGTCCCTTTGTAATTACCATATCCCGGATGTACTACCATATTCGCAGGCTTATTCACCACAACAACATGATCATCTTCATAAGCGATCTCCAGTGGTATATCCTGAGGGATAAGCTCGATCTCGCGAATAGGATAAGGAAGTACAAGAGCTACCTCATCTCCAGGTTTTACTTTATAGTTCTGCTTTACATTTGATCCATTCACTTGAATGTTTCCGTTCTTTGCAGCTAATTGAATCTTATTTCTTGAAGTATTTGGCATTCTGTCGAGCAGAAACTTATCTACACGCAAAACTTCTTGACCAGGATCAGCTGTGAACTTGAAATGTTCAAAAAGCTCCTCGCTCCCTTCTTCTTCGATCTCCTCTCGATTGTCTTTATCGATCAAAGCTTAATGATTTTAGAGTTCCAACCTGAATTTACATCACGGATATAATAAACTCCAGATGGGCTGTTCGTAAGGTCAACAGATTTACCCGCTCCTTTAGTAACGATCTTTCCATACAAGTCAACCACTACAAAATCGATTGACTCTGAAATATTAAATAATCCCGTTTGTGATGGATTCGGATAAACGTTAAGTGCGGGAACACTTTTAACTTGAGACTCAATTCCGAGAAATGCATCGTAAGAAGTTGAGAAAATAGGACGGATCATCACAGACCCCTCAAACACTGAAGATTGCCAAGTTGCTCCATCATCAATACTATAAAATGTCTTATCGTTGTTAGGAATATTCATATCCAAACCAACACCTAATCTCTCAGGATCCAGCTGCCTCCATCCGATATAAAATGTTCCATTCACAGCTATCTTCGCGGTATCCTCAAAGTAATATTCCGTAAAAATATTGCGGTCATACTCGTAAACGGGAGAGCGTGGGAAGAATGCATCATCTTCATATAACACCTGTCCTGGCTGCCCGTTGTCATCCGCCCAAAGTGTTAATAGGAATAAATTGTTCGAAACATCAGTTACGGTGGGCAAAAAGTGAATATACGCTCCGATCAAAGAGTCTGCCTCATAGGGCGTGTACTGAATTGCAAGTCTGGATTGATTCCCGGTTGGTCCGTATGCCAATTCAGCAGAACCATCATCATATGCGTAATAGTTTTCAAATCTCTGTTTGCTCCAGATCGAATCATTTCCTGTGAAGTTTGGAAACTGAGCTGACACAGTAGTCAAAATATCATACTCTTCAATAGGACCTGCAAGAGCATTTGAATACTGATAGCCTCCACTCAAGTCGTGGTAAGAATAATAAGTTGTTCTTGGGCCATAGTTCAAATCTCCATTAGACAAATCTGATCCCGGCAATGAGAAACTACCTTGTGTTGCACCTCCATAATATACTTCTACCTCACCTGGAGTACTGTTATTTGCAGCAACGTTATCACCATTCCTAAGAACGACCTGCACATCGTTTGACATATGATTTACCGCACTGTTTGAATAATGATCCCAAGGAACAGATGTGTAATCTTGCAACAAGGTATTTACCGGATAAACCATCGCAAAATCCTTGAATAATGTATCCTGATATCCCGACAACGTTCTCAACATGACATAATCGAGGTGGAAGTGGTCAAGACTTCCCGACAATCCTCCCCAGTTTTTAAATCTAAATTGGAAGGCATTGGATAAATACCCGGCCTGGGTGACGGAAATATGGCCTACTTTAAAATCCTGAACGGGTTCTCCACCGGCTGACCATATCTGATTCCACTGATCAGTACTAGTGTCATAGAATTCAAGCAACAATGAATCACCTGCTTCAGGAGCGTCACATAAACCCTGTGGCTGATACAAGAAACTCAAGTATAACGAGTCTCCTGGTG
>JBMSGX010000225.1:0-3819 GCA_049416285.1 Crocinitomicaceae bacterium
TTGTACTTAACTCCACCGTCTTTATGGATTGTATACTCAACATCAATGTTATCGTAAAGGTTTTTATATGTGATCTTTTTGAATCCTTTGACATTTGATTCGTTTCGCACATTACCTGTTCTTGGATCTTTTATGGCATACGAGTAGTGGAATGCGGTTTGATCTTCCGTTACGATCTTTACATTTTTATTCGCCCCAACCCACTCAGCGAAGACCAGCTCTGAAATGTTTGTTCGCTTTGGAGGTGAATGTGGATCACCCTTTTTGTATTTTGGGTTTTTAATGATCTTATCAAATCGATAAGTCAATCCCTCTTTGGAGAAGAAAATATAAAACGGATTGTGCGTGTAAGCAAATTCGATTTTATTAAACTTTCCCCAGTCACGATTCTCAAACTGCCCTTTATTGGGTATGAATGATTTCGTTTCAGAATAATTTTGATTGAACGCTTGCCCATAAGACATGCTAAAAAGACCTAGAAAGGCCACTAGTAAACAGTAGTTCTTCATAGTAGTGTATAAATTAACTTCTAAGGATGGTTGTAGATGTGGTTCGGTAAGTGCTTCAAAATGAAGTCAATCAAAATTACATAAAATCTTGAGAGATTTTAGAAATATTAAAATATTAACAACTTGAGAACGAAGTGATTGATTTTATTCGCGCATCTGCGTACTTTTGATTGTCTATGAGTCAATTCCCATTGAAAGATAAATTTGGCAGAGTGCATGATTACCTGCGCATCTCCTTGATAGAGCGTTGTAATTTGCGTTGTACGTATTGTATGCCGGAAGAGGGGATTGTACTAAGAGATAAGGCCGAGTTCATGCGCCCAGAAGAGATCATTAAAATGGCCAAAATCTTTGTTGCTTTGGGCGTCACAAAGATCAGATTGACAGGAGGAGAACCATTGTTGAGGAAGGGCGCTGATCTTGTGATCCAAGAGTTGGGTAAATTACCTGTTGAATTAACCATGACTACGAATGGTGTTTTGATAGACAGATATCTCGATGTTCTGAAAAGTGCCGGAATTAAATCTATCAATGTGAGTCTCGACTCATTAAGCAGAGAACGTTTCGAGCAAATTACGAGAAGAGATCAATTTGATCGAGTGATTGAAAATATAGCGTTGCTCAAAAAAGAAGGATTAGAAGTAAAGGTCAATGTTGTTCTTATGAAAGGCATCAACGATGATGAGGTAATTGACTTGATAGAATGGGGGGAGCGCAAAGATCTATCCATTCGCTTTATTGAGTTCATGCCTTTTGACGGTAATAATTGGAATTCAGAGAAAAAGGTCACGGAGCAAGAAATACTGGATATCGTTAAAGCGCATTATCCGGATAAAAAACTACTTCCGCTCCCGATAGGAAAAAATGCCACGGCAAGAAAATATCAGATCGAAGGGCGAAAACAGCATTTTGGAATAATCAGTACAGTGTCAAATCCTTTCTGTGATTCATGTAATCGTATTAGACTAACAGCAGATGGAAAGATCAAAAATTGTCTGTTTTCTCAGTCAGAAACAGATCTGTTAACAACGATGAGGCAGGGTGGAGATATAAGTGAACAGATAGTTGATACAATTATTGGTAAACGGAAATCTCGTGGTGGGTACAATGCATTTGATGATGCAACGGCTGAGAAAATGGAAAACCGTTCAATGGTAACTATAGGTGGATAATGATTAGCGTAGCAGAAGCAATAAAATTGTTAAATGAAAATTCGCCAAGAATGTCCGAAGCAAAAGTTGGACTTTCAGATGCTTTGGGATGTGTTGTATCCGAGGACGTTCTTTCTCCGGTAACCTTTCCCCCTTTTGATCAGTCGGCAATGGACGGATACGCTGTGAATGGACGAGATATTCATGAATTTGAACTTGTAGGAGAGATCAAAGCCGGAGACGATGCTTCTAAGATCTCATTGAGTAGAGGTCAAGCAGTGAGAATTTTCACTGGCGCCATGGTTCCTTCTACAGCAGATGCAGTGATCAAGCAAGAGGATATTCACCGGGAAATTGACAGGATTGCGCTCAATGTTGATCGTGAAATCAAAGAGCTAGAAAATATTCGTCCCGAAGGTGAGCAGATCCAAAAAGGTGAAACAGTGATATCAAAAGGGACAAAGGTCAATAATGGTGTGGTCTCTTATTGCGCTATGTTGGGTATAGAGAGCTTAATGGTTTATAAAAAACCATCCATTTGCATCGTTACAACGGGTAGTGAACTAGTTGCTCCGGGTATTGATTTAAAACCTGGTCAGATCTACGACTCGAACTCTGTAATGTTGAGCTCTTCTTTAAAGGAACTTGGATTTAACTCAGAGATATTTTCAACTTCTGATGATCTGGATAAAACAAAGTCGGTCATTAGCAAGGCAATAGCAAATTATGATCTTGTCTTGATCACAGGAGGAATTTCCGTTGGAGATTATGATTTCGTGCAGGAGGCATTGAATGAAAATGGCGTGAGCAAAGTATTTTACAAAGTCAAACAAAAGCCAGGTAAGCCATTGTATATGGGAGTAAAAGGGAATACGGTTGTTTTCGGACTGCCTGGAAATCCAGCTTCCGTGCATTCATGCTATCACGTTTATGTGCTGCCCACAATTCGTTATATGTTGGGGCTTCCTGGAACAGAGAGCAGAGAAACAAGGCTTTTGAAAGGGCGTATTTCTAAAGCTGCAGGTCGAACCCAGTTTATGAAGGCCATTCAAACCAACGACACTGTTGAAGTGTTAAAACGACAAAGTTCAGCGATGCTCGGCGATCTAGTAGAAGCTAACTGTTTACTAGTTTTTCCTGAAGAAAAAGAAAGCCTGGAAAATGAAAGGGTAGAGATCATTCATCTTCCTCAACCGCATTTATTTTGAAGTTCGGTGTGATCATATTGATCGGTGGACGAAGCACGCGCATGGGTGAGGATAAATTTGCGGTCAATTTTCGTGGCAAACAATTATTAGATCACGTGTTGGATTTATGCAAAGAGATCAATGCGTCTGAAGTTATAGTTGTAGGAAATGGCGATCAAGGGTTGACTGGTAAATTTCAATTTGTTCAGGATGAGATGGACGATGTAGGTCCGCTCGGTGGAATATTTACAGGTTTAAAAATTGCTTCAAATGAATTGAATCTTGTATTGCCCTGTGACACGCCTTTTGTGAATGCTAAACTATTGCAGTCAATGCTTTCCAAAGAAAGTGGTCAAAAGTTAGTTGTGCCGAATGTAAATGGAAAACTACATCCTACTGTAGGAATTTATAAGAAGGAGTTGACCAAAGATCTCAGGAGGTTCTTAAATCGAGGCAATCGGAAAATGATGGATTTTATTAGATCAGTTGATGGGCTTGTTCTTTCAGAGAATGAATTACTGGGGTTAGAAAGCAACACTTTTGTTAACTTGAACTCACAAAAAGAGCTAAAAGAGAATGAGCATTGAAGTTAAATACTTTGGAATGATCGAAGAGTTGGTAGGAAAGAGCTCTGAGTCTATTGATAAGTCAAGGTTTTTAAACATTTCTTCGACTAGCAAGGATATCTTTATTGAGCTTTATCCCCAACTGAAGGGAGTCAGTTTTCAAATTGCCGTAGATAAGGCATTGAACAAGGAAGTTACAAACGAATCAAAAGAAATTGCATTACTGCCACCATTTGCCGGAGGATAATGACTAACAACAGGGAATCATATTTTCAAAGACAATCTATCCTTCCTGAAATAGGGTTGGACGGATTGAAAAAGCTCGAAGCTGCTCGTGTTTTGGTCATTGGAGCAGGAGGTTTAGGGTGCCCGGTGATCGAACAATTGAGTAGTGCAGGAATTGGAT
>JBMSGX010000226.1:0-3788 GCA_049416285.1 Crocinitomicaceae bacterium
GGACCGAAAAAGGAAACCAAAGGCGCCTTCAAAAAGGTTAGCGGTAAAATTAGTGTTGGGGAAACAATAGAGAAGTCGAAGATCAAAGTGAATCTTAAATTGGAAAACCTTACCACCTTTAACCAGTTCCGAGATGAATCATTGATGGGTGATGAGTACTTCAGTGCTGATAAATTTCCTGTCATGACCTATGAGGCGAATAAATTTGAGGCAACCGGTAATAACCAATATACCTTGATAGGCGAGTTCAAAATGCTAGGAGTGAAGAAACCAATGGATGTTGCATTGCAATTGGTTGAGCAAAATGGATCGAAATACCTTCTGGGCAGCGGGACAATTGACCGAAGAGATTTTGGTATGACACCGAGTGCGACTGAAGGTAATGTTGTTGAATTTACCTATCAGGTAATGCTTGATCAGAAATAAAGCGGATTTGCGACAAGCCTTCCATCAGACATTATCAAGGTAGGAAAAGGAATTTTCAGATAGTTCAATTGTTTTAACAATACTTGCTGCCACCTGCGTTTTGTAGGAATGCGGCTGAAATCTACATCCAGACTAAAAAGGAATTCACGTTTCGCATAAATGGGTTGGTCTAAATGAAAAGCGACCTCTTCATCACCAATGATCTTTCCATCAACACTGTATCCGAATGAAAAACAGAGCCATTTCGGAAGCTTACTTTCCTTAAAGAATGTAGATGGGTTAACACTCAACCAGTACGTCTGTCCGTTGTAGTCTTTTAGTAGACTCTCAATATAATTTGAGCCTAGTGTTTGCGGGCGGATCGACGCATATTCTGTTTGATGGAATGAAAACTTCGGAATAATGCGCTCTTCTTCCCAGATGAATTGTTGAGCCGAGTAAAAACCAACCCCCGCCAAATTAGACCCGAAATCAGCCCAGGAGAACCCCCATTCGGCACTGTAAGCATCTAGCATTTCTAAAGTTGTCTGGTATCCAAAGCTAATTCCAGCTCCAATAAGCGTGGAGGTTTTACGATCGACTCCACTCCACATGTAGTGCTCGGAAGTGAGCATATTGATCTTGTGCGCAGTGTAGAAATGTCCGGCTTTATCCATCTGAAGCCAGTTTTTTGAATCGTCGAAGGTATGCCACTTTGTTTTCTCGACGTCTTTGTACCATACAGCTCCTAATCCGATCATTGTTCCGGTCCACACAGCGCCTATTGCACAAGATGTACCGATAACTCTTCCTTGGTTTACACTTTCTGCGGGTAATAAGGCGGTGCCTTGCCCATTTGTAAAGGGAGAAATTAGGAGGGTAATAATGAGAAAAAATACACTTTTCACAGCTCCAAAATACGACTATTAACGGTCATTTCTATGTTTGGCAATAATTTTGAGACACTACACACGTTATCCTTTAGAATGTTATAAATTTGTTTCTTCGCCCGTTTCAAAGGTGAAGGAAAGAAAAAACGACACTATGAATAAAGTTATAAAAGACTGGAACGAGATAAAGATCAATGACAGCTGGGCGATATTTAAGATCATTGCCGAGTTTGTTGAAGGTTATGAGCGCATGGCTAAGATAGGACCGTGTATCTCAGTTTTTGGATCAGCTAGAACGAAACCAGACAATAAATACTATCAAATGGCAGTGGATGTCTCTCGACTTCTTGCAGAAGGTGGATATGGAGTTATTACAGGAGGTGGTCCTGGTATCATGGAGGCCGGAAACAAAGGAGCTCAAGAGGGAGGAGGAAAGTCTGTAGGATTGAATATTGACCTTCCTTTCGAGCAAAACCATAACCCATACATTGATCCGGAACACAACCTGGAGTTTGACTATTTCTTTGTGCGCAAGGTTATGTTTGTGAAGTATGCGCAAGGATTTGTGGTGCTTCCTGGTGGGTTCGGTACATTGGATGAGTTGTTCGAGGCGTTGACACTGATTCAGACGAAAAAGATCAATAATCGACCAGTAGTGCTTATTGGTAGAGAGTATTGGACGGGACTGATGGATTGGATCAAAACCGCCATGTTGGATATGGAATCGAACATTTCACCAAAAGACCTTGATCTTGTAAAGATCGTGGACACTGCCGAAGAAGCTTACAAGGCAATTGATGATTTCTACAAGTCTCATCAACTCTCACCAAACTTCTAGTATATTTGTTACTGGAATTACGGAATGAAACTACTTAGTAAGATCAAGAATTTTGTTTGGAGCAAAACATTTGCTTGGAACATCGGCGCCATTGTTTTAGTGTACGTGATTTTGTTCTTTACCGTGAAGTCTTGCATGAATGCTCAGACCAATCACGGTCAGAAAATCGAGGTACCTGAACTTATTGGTAAGAATCAGAATAATCTTGAAAATCTTTTAGCAAATACCGGGTTGAAGTATGAAGTCCTTGATTCAATTTACGATCCGAAGAAGGTTGAAGGTACAGTGTTAGAGCAGGATCCAATGCCTACAAAACTTTCAAAAGTTCATGTGAAAGAAGGGCGTGTTATCAAAGTGCGTGTCTCGAAGAGAAGTCAATTAGTAGAAATGCCGGATTTAGTTAGTAAATCACAACGATTTGCAGAGGGTATCCTTCGAAACCGTGGCTTCAGACATAAATTGGAATTAAAACCTTCGAAGGAATCACCTGGAGCTGTGCTTGAACAGCTATACAGAGGGAAACCAATAGCGGGCGGAAGAAAATTACCGATCGGTTCAATGATCACATTAGTTGTAGGTCAGGAAATTGGGGGGGAGCCAACACTGATGCCTAATTTATACGGTCTCACAATAGACGAGGCAAGAATACGTTTAAAAGCAGTAGGTGATTTCGAATTTATACCGGTTTGCCAGGATTGCCAGACAGCATCAGATTCTATGGTTGCACGTGTGATCTCACAAAATCCGGCCTTTTCGGAAGGAGCTTTGATCATGACGGGGAGTACAATTACTGTGATCGCGTCAAAAGCATTTGCGCCTGCACCGAGATAAAATGGACTTATGAAACTACGAATACTTTGTGCTTTTATTCTAATTAGTTCTGTTGTTGCAGCGCAGCATGGTGAAGAGATTGGACCAATGACCGTGAATCCAGCTTTGATCAAAAAAGGAATTAATAAACATTACCACAAGGCGAATCCGGGAACTTTTGACAGTACATTCATCTACCTGTCTGACACTTTGCAGTTACCTTTATTCGATGATTTTAGCACAAACAAGTATCAGGATTACGGAGCAAATTATACGGACCCCGGAGTTACATCGAGTAAAGAGTATAGATTGTTAGATCTAAGTGACAATCCACTTTCGACGACTACGCTTTATACAGCTCAGCAAACTTTCAGAAGGACCTTTGATATCGGTAACGGTACATTTACCGATGATAATTTCCCAGCTACACAGATCAAAGTTGGTGATTTATCAGAGTACCCGGTAGTTTATACAACGACTGATGTATACCCGCCATATTACATATACGACACACTTGACTATCCGAATGACCCGGACACAGTCTGGATTCCGGACGCGGAGTTATTTCAGGATTCTGCAACACAGTTTTTTGCGCCGCTTTCAGATCCCGGTAAATATTGGCTGGAGTCAGAGACATACTTGAATAATACAATGGCATTAGATCCTTGGACCTATGGAGTTGCTACTTTTGATGGGCTCGATGAAACAGGTTATCCCTATGCTATAAACACTTCTACAACTAATTTTGCAGACCATTTAACTTCTAAACCAATAGATTTAAGCACTGTTTCACCAGGAGACTCGTTATACTTGAGTTTCTTGTATCAGCCACAGGGTTTATGTGA
>JBMSGX010000227.1:0-3741 GCA_049416285.1 Crocinitomicaceae bacterium
GCAAGTATTTTGGAATATTGTTTGCTTCTTTTAACAAACTGGATAATTACCGACGTTTCTTTATCTTTAGGCGTCTAAAACTAGAAAAATGATCAAAAGAATTTTATCTGTTTTCACGTTTGTTTTTACAATGTTCTTCGCGATCGCCGAAGAGGGGATGCTTATTCCTTCTATGATTAGCGCATTCGAGAACGATATGCAGGCGATGGGAATGAAATTAAGTGCGGAGGATATCTATAACATCAATTCCGCAAGTTTAAAGGATGCGATATTCCAGTTTGGCGGAGGATGTACTGCGGAAGTAGTATCGTCCAAGGGACTTTTATTGACGAACCACCACTGCGGTTACAGTCAGATCCAGAGTCATTCATCACTCGAAAATGACTACCTCAAAAATGGATTTTGGGCGAAAACGATGAACGATGAACTTCCGAACCCTGGATTAACGGCAATGCGTATTGTCCGTATCGAGGATGTGACACGAAAAGTATTCGAAGGAGCAGAAGAATTAACAGGTAGTGCTCTTCAGGAAGCTATAAAGGTCAACATTGCCAGAATAATTGCAGAAGCTACGGCGAACAGTCATTTTACAGCTGATATTAAACCATTTTACTACGGGAATGAATACTACATGATGGTGAAGGAAACATTTAAAGATGTACGTTTTGTTGGAACACCTCCAAATAGTATCGGTAAGTTCGGAGGCGACACAGATAATTGGGTTTGGCCAAGACACACAGGCGATTTTTCCGTGTTCAGAATTTATGCGAACGAGAATAACGAACCTGCAGAATTTGCTGATGATAATGTGCCGTACACACCTATACAGTATTTGAAAGTAAGTGCGCGTAACCGCGTGCCAGGTGAGTTTACAATGGTATACGGATTTCCTGGAACAACAGAGCAGCATTTGTCGTCAGGACACCTTGATTTCATTATGAACAAGGAACGTCCGGCGAGAATTTCAATGAGAGATAAGTCGCTAAGTGTGATCAATGCGGGAATGAGTTCATCAGACTTGATCAGAATTCAGTATGCATCAAAGCAGGCAAGAATTGCAAATGCATGGAAGAAATGGATCGGACAGATCGAAGGACTGCATGCTGTTGATGCTCTTGGGATTAAAAAAGAAAGAGAGAAAGCATACCTGGATATGGCTGCAACCAAAGAGGATTGGAAGTCGAAGTACGGTGTTGTTATCGATGTAATGAATGGATTGGTTGATAAGTACAAGGAAGATGAGTTTGCTTATTCGATGGCTGTGGAATACTTATATGTGGGACCTGAAATGTTTGGTCGGGCACGAGTGTTTGATAAGCTTGTAAACAGCGAAGAGCTGCAGGATGCTGAAAAACTAAAAGAGAGCGCTAAAGGATTCTTCAAAAACTATAACGCGGAGATCGATCAGAAGATCTTCGCCTTGCTAACGGCAGAATACGTCAGTCAGCTCGATGAAAAATATGTCCCAGCAGAGTTAAAAGGAAAATCACCCGAAGCTTTGGCTGAAAGCATTTACAACAGTTCAATTTTAGTTAATGAGGATAAGTTCTGTGCATTCGTTGATAAGATGAGTTTGAAGTCAATCAAGAAGCTGGCGGAGAAAGATCTTGGATATAAGATCTGGAAAGCTGTAGACGATCACTTCAGAGCATCTGCATTGATGAACTATCTTCAATACAAAGCGGAGATGAATGATGCGTTGCAAACCTATGTAGAAGGTAAGTTAGTAATGTTTCCTGATGCGAAGCATTGGCCTGATGCTAACTCGACGTTGCGTATAACTTACGGTAAGCTCGAAGGTAGCGCACCGCATGACGGAATGGCTTACACGGAGCATACAACATTGGATGGAATCGTTGCGAAAAACAGAACAGGTAATCCTGATTTTGAGGTAGCACCAAGAATGCTTGAGCTTGCAGAAGCAAGAAACTATGGCGGATACGATCAGGATGGCGAACTGTGGGTTTGTTTCTCTGGGTCGAACCATACAACCGGAGGGAACTCTGGATCACCGGTGTTAGATGCGGAAGGAAACCTTATGGGACTAAACTTCGATCGTTCATGGGAGTCTACTATGAGTGACTTTATGTTCGACGCATCAAGATGTAGAAATATCGTTGTAGATATTCGCTATGTAATGTGGGTAATGGATGTTTACTCAGGAGCGAAGCACTTGGTAGATGAGATGACTATCGTTCGATAGAAGAAATTATAAATAAAAAGGGGCATCGTTTGATGCCCCTTTTTTTATGCCTTCACATTTCTTAAATGTGTAATGGTCTGTTGTCTGTTGCAGCCAGTGCCGCTTCCTTCACTCCTTCAGAGTAAGTTGGGTGAGGGTGACAGATACGTGCGATATCTTCTGCGCTTGCTCTGTATTCCATTGCTGTTACAGCTTCCATAATAAGGTCTGCTGCACGTGGTGCGATCATGTGTACACCAAGGATCTCATCTGTATTCTTGTCAGCAATTACTTTGATAGCTCCTTGAATATCCATACTAGCACGTGCTCTTCCTAATGCCTTGATAGGGAACTGTCCGACGTTGTATTCAATCCCTGCAGCTTTAACTTCCTCTTCTGTTTTACCAACAGCAGCAACTTCTGGCCAAGTGTAAACTACACCTGGAATTAGGTCGTAATTCAGGTGTGGTTTCTGTCCTCCAAGTAATTCTGCAACAAATACTCCTTCTTCTTCCGCCTTGTGTGCTAACATAGCTCCTCTCACAACATCCCCGATAGCGTAGATGTTCGGAACATTTGTTTGAAGGTGATCATTCACTTCAACTTGTCCACGATCATTTAACTTCACTCCGGCGTTCTCTAATCCAAGTCCTGATGTGAATGGCTTACGTCCAACTGCTACTAGACAGTAGTCAGCTTCAAGAACAACTTCTTCGTCTTTCTTGTTTAGTGCAGTAAGCTTCACGCCTTTTCCAGTGTTTTCAACTTTTTGCACTTTATGCTGCATATGGAATTTGAATCCTTCTTTCTTAAGAACCTTTGTTAATTCTTTAGACATTGTTCCGTCCATCGTAGGAATGATGTTCGGCATGAATTCAACAACTTCTACCTGCGTGCCCAGTCTGCTGTAAACAGAACCAAGCTCCAGACCAATAACTCCACCTCCAATAACGATCATCTTTTTAGGGATTTCCGTCATGCTTAATGCTTCTGTTGAGGTAATGATACGCTTCTTGTCCGGTTCCATTCCCGGGAAGTAATTCGGCTTAGATCCTGTTGCAATGATCACATTCTTTGTCGTGATCGTTGACTCTTTTCCATCGGCTGCAGTTACTTTAACAGTATTCTTATCAACGAAGGCTCCAAGACCGTGATGAACATCGATCTTATTTTTGTCCATCAAGAATTTAATACCGTTACATGTTTGAGATACGACATCATTCTTACGCTTGATCATCTGATCAAGATTCGCTTTAAGATCTTTCAGCTCAATACCGTGCTCAGAGAAGTTATGCTTCGCGTTGTGAAAATGCTCTGATGAATCCAGTAATGCTTTTGACGGGATACATCCAACATTCAGACAAGTACCACCTAAAGTGTCGTATTTTTCAATGATAGCTGTTTTCATTCCTAGCTGTGCACAGCGGATCGCAGCAACATATCCTCCGGGTCCTGATCCTATGATCGTGATATCGTAATTACTCATGGTAAAAAATTGTTTCTACAAATTTAATCTTATGTACAGAGTGACAAAAATATGGGTCAAAAAAAAGAGGTCA
>JBMSGX010000228.1:0-3710 GCA_049416285.1 Crocinitomicaceae bacterium
CGTTTGACAACTGTTAATTCAGATTTAAAGTTTACAGAAAGCTCACCTAAAAACTCAGTGGTTCCATCGAGATCTGTTTGAAACAAACGATAGTAATACATCCCATCCTTCTCAGGTTGATCCTGATAATTGTAGAAAGAGGTTTGATCTGTAGTTCCATTTCCATCGATCAGCGCGATCTGTGACCAACTATTATTCGAGCCACTTCTTTCGATAGTAAAGTGATCGTTATTCTCTTCAGATGATGTTACCCAGAACACATCCACTTTTCTACCATTTTGCTTTAGGTCAAAACTGATCAGCTCTACTGCCAGCTGGCTGCATCCTTCACATAAGGTTATAGGCACGGTAATATCTCCCTGACCGGCATCCCAAACTGTCTCAGATCCTATCTCGATATAAGAAGAACTTCCGCCACCGCCACCGGCAGTTACTGTCCCACCAGGTGAAACAGTAAAATTAGAACCAGTAGGTAATTTTAATTTCTTTCCAGACTGAAAATATAGATCACCTTCAATGATAACATCCAGCGCCCCGCAATTATCACCTGGATTAGGGCCTAAATCAACGGTTGATGTAACATTCACATTTGCACCAACAGGTATTACTATTTCATCAAAACAGCCAGGAATAACACCTCCGACCCACGTTGATACATCATCCCAGTCACAATCCGCACATGGTGTAACGGCAGTAACCGTTGTTTGTGCTCGACTAATAACAGACAACATCAGTCCCAAATACAATATGTAATGCTTGAGGTACATAGCAGACTCAACCTAAATGTAAGGACAATATTAATATGCAAGCATAACTTTTAGACGAATAAGGAATAATGTCCGACGAACTTATCTCAGACAGAAGGAAAGAAGCTCATTTAAGAAATCATCCGGCGCTTCTGCATGCACCCAATGGCCCGCTTCTGAAATAGTTGCGAACTCCGAATCAATGAATTGGGCTTCAATTGAATCCATATCTTCATCCAATACATAATTGGATAATTCACCTCTTAAGAAAAGGGTAGGTGTATCTACCTGACCTTCAGGGAGCGCCTTTAAGATCTCAGGCATTTCTCTTTCGAGCACATCGATATTCATTCTCCAGGCAAGCTTCCCTTTTTCCTTCCAATAGATGTTCTTCAATAAGAACTGTTTCACTCCGTATGATTCGATGTATTTACTTAACTGCTCCTCCGCTTGTCTGCGTGCAGTGATCTTATCAATATCAATTGAGCGAATTCCCGCAATGATGTGCTCATGGTGCATTGGATACTGCTTTATTCCCATATCCACCACAACCAGTTTTTCTAAGACACTCTCTTCAAGTTGTGCCAGTCGCATCGCTACCTTACCACCCATAGAGTGCCCCACGAGAATCACGTCTTCCAGTCCATAATCATAGATCAGCTCTAAAACATCCTGCGCCATAATATCATAAGAAAACTCATCGCTCCAGGCAGAATGACCATGGTTTCGAAGATCCACCAAAAACACATGATAGTAATCCGCTAGTTTTTTAGCATGTGATTGCCAATTATCCGAAAACCCGAACAAACCATGTAAAATGATCATTGGTTTTCCTTCGCCGAGCTCTCTGTAATGCAATTTCATCGTGGACAAAAT
The DNA here is from genome assembly GCA_049416285.1 of Crocinitomicaceae bacterium. Classification (GTDB taxonomy): domain Bacteria; phylum Bacteroidota; class Bacteroidia; order Flavobacteriales_D; family Crocinitomicaceae; genus UBA4466. The sequence goes on from JBMSGX010000228.1 coordinate 1,623, forward strand.
TAAGGAACTCCACTTAATTCACGTTTCGCTTTTGATGAAATTATCCAATCACTCCAAAGTTCAATCAGATTCTTCGTAATATTGAGAAACACTTTACATCACATGGGTAAATCCGGAAAAAGTCTGCTTTTCATTGTTTCCTTTCTTGAAGGAGGAACGCTGATGGGTTTTGAGGTCCTAAGTGCGAAGATCTACACACCTTACCTTGGTGCATCAATTTATGTTTGGACAAGTATTCTGACAGTAACCCTAATTGGGTTAGCAGCAGGATATTGGCTGGGAGGTAGAATGTCGCTGAAAGATCCTCGAAAAAGTCTTACAATTTCATTGGCTGGTGCAGGATTACTTGTTCTTGCTTCTACATTTATCGCGAATGGAACACTCCCCTCTTTGTTAAGCATGGATGTAAAAACTGCCGCGATCATTGCCGGATTTCTGATCCTCTTCTTACCCGTACTCTTAATGGGAACCGTATCTCCCCTTATCATTGGGGCATTAAATCAATTAAACAGCAAATTATCGACCGCTACGGGCCTGATCTTCGGAATCGGAACCTTTGGTGGAATTCTCTTTTTATTGATCACCGTATTTGGACTTATCCCAACACTAGGTGTTCAGACCAGTTCATTTCTATTAGGAGCACTGTTGCTATTGGCAGCAGGAATATCAACCCTTGTAAAAATCAGTCCGAATGAAGAAGAATGAATTGATCACACTCGCTTTTCTGGAAGGAGGATTGGTTATGCTTCTGGAAACTTCATCGCCTTTGATCGTTGCACCGATACTTGGACATTCGATCATTATATGGGCTACCATGATCTGCCTTTCTGTTGGCGGACTTGCACTGGGTTATTTCTTAGGCGGATATCTCAGTAAGAAACAACGTTCAGAAGGATTTGTTGTTGGACTGTTTGGAATCAATACGCTGCTTCTCTTTATTGGATGGGCGATGCTCTCTTTACAAAACAGTTCAGGTGCTGAGCTGGCTACCTCTTCATTCACCTGGATGATTGTTGGTATCGTATTATTCATACCGCTGATAATGTTTGGAGCCTCTACTCCATTGATCGTAGCGCTCTTGCATCAAAAACATCAGGATAATCCTGCTGTAGTTGGAAAATTGTACAGTGTTTCAACCATGGGTGGTATCCTTTTCTCACTCATGGCAGGTTACTTCTTTATTCCGGAAATTGGTATTAGCGATACACTTCTTACAGCAATCATTCTTACTTCGATCTTCCCCATTCTGGTTTACGTGAGACAAAAGCTCTACAAATTTGCACTTCCGTTACTCGGGTTTGGATTAGCAAGTGTTGTCCTAGCTCAGCGCGAATTTGAACTTCCCAATAAGGCAGATTTCAAAGTAGAATACTTCTCTGAGAGTATTAACGGACAATTGATTATAGCTGATTTTGAAATGAATGATCAACCGAATCGTATTCTCTTCATTAACCGTATGGGTCAGACCTGGATCAACCGTAAAACAGGCTTCTCTCAGTGGCCTTATGTCAATTATGTTACGGCTGCAGCCGATATTTATCCAGAAGGAAGTAAATCGCTTGTACTCGGTTTGGGTGGAGGTATTATACCTAAGCAACTCGCAGGATACAATGGACATCAAGTGGATGCCGTTGAATTGGATGAGCGCATTGTTGAAATAAGTAAAAAGTACTTCGGTCTGCGCGGGACGGGTGTTAAAACATATGCGGATGACGCGAGACGATTTATCAAAAACTCGAAAAAGAAATACAATTTCATCCTCTTCGACATCTTCAACGGTGAGATCTTACCATCTCACGGTCTGAGTTTGGAAGCCTTTCAAGACGTGAAAGAAATCTTGGATCCTGAAGGATTGATCGTTGTCAACTTTAACGGGTTCCTTGACGGGAAAGAAGGTTTACCTGGAAGGTCTTTGATCAAAACGCTTCAAGCCGCAGGCTACACGGTGAAGATCTTCGATACAAGTGCTGGAGATCAGTCTGAAGAGGACAGGAATCTATTATACCTCGCATATTTGAAGGAACCAAACTGGGATAACGCAGACATTCATGTCAGACTTGCAGACGGCGAGCACAAGATCGCGGAACA
>JBMSGX010000229.1:0-3709 GCA_049416285.1 Crocinitomicaceae bacterium
GTCCGGCAATGAATACCGGACGAATAAGTCCCGCGAGTGAGTTGATCGTCCATTGCACTCCCTGGTCTCTGTTCCTATGGTCCACACCCCACCAAAGAACCTTCAATGCAGTAACTTTATTAAAGATCTTATCTATTGAATCGCGGTATTCTTTTCTGTTATGCCAATCACGAATACTGTCTTTTACTTTGATGTATTCCTGCTCTTCTGCTGATAGCTCTGATTTACGACTGTTACTCCAGAAAGTCGTATCTTTTTCATAGGCTTCCTCTTCCGTTACAGCGACCTCCATCCCGAAGAACTTACGGTCGAAAATTGGATTAAAGTTGTAGTCGTCAAATGACGAAATGGTTTTACACGTTGAGTTTCCCTCTCCCCAATTGATACCATAGTCCATGATCTGTTTCTTGAGCAGACAAAGTGTGTCTCCCGGGTGTTCGAACTCTTGAGTGATAGAAAAATAATCGTACACTAGGAGGTTTCCTTTCTCCATGGCGAATTCAACTTTCTGAACTAACCAGAGCGAATCGATCACATAGATAAATCCTTCAAGGGTTGTGGTAGCTGTATTCCTTGGAATGATCTTGATCTTGTGAACCTTCTGTCCGTTCTCTTCATACTGATCTACGAGTCTGTATTTGTAGGAGAGGATCCCTGGCCCGCTTATTGGTGAACTGATCGGTGTTTGATGCAAGTCGTCGAGGTGAAGGTAATTCTCGAAGAAGTTGAAGTTTGATTTTACTGTAGTTGTGTAATAAAGGAAGTTTCGTTTGGAACCGCGTAATTCGTATGCATCCCTGATCTCTTTGACTTTACCTTTTCCTCCATAATGCCTTGTGAGTGAAACTTCAGCGAGGTTCATATTGTTTGCCAGTTCCTCATCTTCTTTACGTTGCTCGGCAAAAGGATCTTCCATTCCGGAAGGATCAAGGTTTTCTTCTTCGTCCTTCTTCTTCCTGTTCTTCTTTTCTTTACGAACGATCTTCTCCGTTGCCTTGATGTATCCTTGTGTTGTGTGCGGATAGTTCCACATATCAATTGTGTCACGCTTTGCAACGACTTTTAACATGATCTCACGACCTGGGTTTGACTTTTTAGCAGATACTTCAACAGATTCAAGATCCATTAAGCTGGTTGGGAAAAGCTGAACATCTTTTTGGATATTCGCTTCATTGATAACAACATATGCTTCCCTCGTGTCATATCCGGTTGCCGTAACAACAAGAAAGTACTCTCCGGGCATCAAACGCATTTCAAAATAACCGTCAGCATCTGTTACTGTGCGCTGATCGGCGTCATTCTTAACGAAGAGTTTAGCGTAGGGGATTGGCTGGTACGCCTCATCGATCACTTTCCCTGAAAGTAATTTCTGACCAATTGCTCCTAAGGGCATGATCAACAGAAAGATGAATAAAACACGTAAGCCGTTCATTTGGTTAGACTTTCAAAGTCAGAGCTTTATAAGCTACTAAAATAACGAAATGAAACGCCTGAGCGTATATTAAATGATAACTGATCGAATTAAGAGACAGTGAGGAATAAACCGTGATGATCGGTTTCTTAATTGTTGTTTTCTTCCTCTTTCGCTTTGTTTTCGAGGAATTCCATATGCTTTTCCATACGACGGATCATCAGTTTTCGCACGAAATACATCACAAAACATAGAACGGCAAAAAGGTAGTAGAAGCGCCATTTCAACCAACCGTTTGGCAGTCCTTCACCAAACATTTTTAATGTAACTCCTACAGTGATGATGGTTCCAGCGATAAGCCAGAAGTAAAGCATTATTTTGTTGTACAGATTCATTGGATCAAAGGTAGTTATTCTTTCGAGACATCAACTTCGCCATAAGGTTCGAAGAATTGAAATTTATCTTCGTTGAATGTATGTTTACTGCGAATTCCTCTACCGTATAGAATATCGCCTGGCGTTCTAACAACTACGTTTTTATACGTATAGATCGTGCTGTCTTTTTGGTTCCAGAACAACTGCTCTGTTTCGAGGATCTGCTCCTTATCGTGATTCTTTAATTGAACCGAGTCTTGAACGAACATTTTACCTGTTTCGAAATTCACTTCACCGTATAGAGCTGTGAATGTCGAAACGATCTTACCGCTCGATGTAAAGAAGTCAACTCGGATCCCGTCTTTAAGTTTAGTGACGCGCTGAGGTTTGGTGTATGTCTCGGCTAATTTTGCCTGGATGCGCACTTGCGCTGCACCACTGTCGTTGTAGAAGACCTCAAGGTCTGTAGTTACCTCATCAGGTGCGTTTGGGTCATACGTAACCTTCTGAATTGTATCAATATCGTTTACGCATGAAAAAAGTATACCTGCCATGAAGATCATGACAGGTATTCTTATTAAACCTATTGATGAATGAGAGCTCATTTATTTCACCGATACTGTAACGCCATAACATGAAATGGTTACAGTTGATGGAGATCCATTCTCGAAAATTTCAGTTTCTGTTGGGTAGTTTGAAGAGTATCCGCTGATCATGCTTCCTACTGACTCTCCTTCTCCTCTTGCACGCTCAAGTAACTCAACTGCGTAGTAGAAGTTACATTTACGTTCGAATGTACTAACACCACAATTGTCTTTGTTTTTCGCTACTGCCTGTGCAGCAAGGACTAGTGCTTTTCCTTTGAAGCTTCCTCCAACTGACATTGCAGTTGAATAAGCAGACTTGTAAGAACCTGACTTAAACTGACAGTATGCGATGCTGTATTCTGACTCTTCTTTCAAGTTTGCATCGTCAGTAAGTCCTTGAACTTCTTTGAATGCATTGATCGCTTCAGAGTATTTTCCTTTTGTCATAAGCAATTTACCAACGGCCAACTTAGACTCGAGGCTCGGATCGATCTCATCCCACTTCTTAACTAGCGCCTCGTACTGGGCAACTTCTGTACATTGCTTTTGCTCGAGAAGAGACATGAAGTTCTTGATTGATGCAACTGCGTTTTCTTTCTCGGCAGGAACGTTAGCAAGGAAGTTGTCTAGTTCCGGAACAATGTCATCACACGATTGGATGATTGCGTTTAGGTAGTTGTTCAAGTTCTCCTGCGCTTTTACTGACATTCCAGCGTCATTGATCAACTTAGAAAGTGTGAAGTATTCCTGGATCATTCTTGTTTTATATCCATTCTGCACTTTCAGATTGGGCGCTCCTGCGTACAGCACATACAAGTTATAATAATAGAAAGAAACATAGTGCTCCTTCGTTGCCGTGCCATTTGCTTTAATTCCAGCGCTAAATAACGAGTCAGACAATTCAGGGTTAGGATTGTTTGACTGTGCCTGATAGTATGCCCAAAGCAGGTCATCTGCACTGTCGTATGCATCAACGCCTCTCGCTCTTTCGAATGCAGAACAAAGCGTATCTATATATGCTTTTTGCTCGTTTGCGTCAGAAATAGTTGCTATTGCGTTTTTCAACGAGGCAAGAAGAATAGTCATGTTTTTTTGATCCAAACCTCCACATTCTTTCTCTGCCTTGATCATGTAAGTGCTAGATTCTTTGAAGTCTTGTTTTTCTACTCTTGCTTGCTGTGCAAGGAATAACATTCTATCACATTCACGATTTTCTCCATCCGCTTGTCCGAATGAGAAAAGGCTTCCTAATACAAAGGTTCCAAATAGTAGACTTTTAAGTTTCATTTTTATTGTTTTCATTAATTCAACTTTCGTTTTCTAAACCATCTGTCGGC
>JBMSGX010000230.1:0-3706 GCA_049416285.1 Crocinitomicaceae bacterium
ATATGATGTTCTCAATGCCTACAGAGGAATACAATCCTGACCCGGTAATCGTTAGTGCTTTGAATAAACTACTTATTCTTCACGCCGATCACGAACAAAACTGTTCTGCATCAACGGTAAGAATTGTGGGATCTTCTCAAGCCAACTTGTACGCTTCGATTTCAGCTGGTGTTTCAGCACTTTGGGGACCACTTCACGGTGGAGCGAACCAAGCAGTGATCGAGATGCTTGATAACATCATAAAAGATGGAGGAGATCTGGATAAGTGGATTGCAAAAGCAAAAGATAAGGATGATCCGTTCCGTTTAATGGGATTCGGACACCGCGTATACAAGAACTTTGACCCTAGAGCTACCATCATCAAGAAAGCATGTGATGATGTATTGGATAAACTAGGTATTGATGATCCAGTATTAGATATCGCTAAGAAGCTAGAAAAAGTAGCACTAGAGGATGAGTACTTCGTGAAACGAGGATTGTATCCAAACGTTGACTTCTACTCTGGAATCATTTACAGAGCTCTTGGAATTCCAACTGAGATGTTTACCGTAATGTTTGCTTTGGGTAGACTTCCGGGATGGATTGCTCAATGGAAAGAAATGATCGAAAATGGAGAGCCTATTGGTCGTCCAAGACAGATCTATACGGGACACACGAAAAGAGATTATACAGATATTAGTCAGAGATAATCAATCAAGACATAAAAAAGGGGAGCAAAATTGCTCCCCTTTTTTCGTTATAAACAATACTACTCTTTGTTCTTTTTAGAACCACTGTAAAGCTCATACTTTCTGAATGAGCACTCCAGATCACCATTGTACACCTTCACTTTTTGGGAGGGCTTTAATCCAACACTCTTGAATGCTTCCATATTTGATGAGAGGATCCAACAAGTATAACCTGTCATACTATGCTTCATCCATGTTCCGATCTCCTCATACATCTCAATGATCTCCTCCCCCATTCTTTCTCCGTATGGCGGATTCGTAACAACCATTCCTCCCTCTTCTGAACCTTGGACATCCTTGAAATCACCTTGCATCACCTTCACAAACCGACCAATTGGCAATCCGCGCAGGTTTCGACGAGATTTTAGAACCATTTCATCGGAAATATCCCAACCTTTGATCTCACAAGGCAATTCTCTAACACGAGTGTCCGCTGCATCGCGGATAGCATTCCAAAGCTCCGCATCATAATTCTTAAAGTTCTTGAATGCGAAATGGTGTCTCTCAAGCTGCGGCGGAAGATCACAAGCCATTAATGCCGCTTCGATCAAAATAGTTCCCGAACCGCAAAATGGATCGATCAACTGTGATTTCTTGTCCCAGCCTGACATTCTTAATAGTCCTGCTGCAACAACTTCGTTCAAGGGTGCTAAACCTGTAGCTTCTCTATATCCACGCTGGAACAATGGAGCACCACTTGTGTTCATTGAAATGGTACAAACATTTTGATTCACATAGAGATCAAAAAGTACCTGAGGTTTTTTCACATTCACATTAGGGCGTTCGTCTGTATGCTTTCTGAATGTATCCACGATTGCATCTTTTACCAGCAAGAATGGATATTGAGAATGACGGAATACATCAGAGAATACTGCTCCTTTAACTGCAAATGTTTTATCTACAGTGAAAAGTTCGTCCCATTTGATCTTCAAACACTCGGTGTAAAGGTCTTCCTCTTTTCGGATCTTAAACTGCTTCACCTCGACCAATACCGATATGGCACACCGCAAATGAAAATTCAATTTATATACGTCCGAAAGTTCTCCTTTCACCTGAACCGCTCGATTCAAGACAACTACATCGCTGTATCCCATTTCTTCGAGCTCACTTTTGAGGACTTCCTCCAGGCCGAAAAAAGTTTTTATCGTTATTGTTAACTTTTCTTGAGGGTTCATAAGAATTGGCGTTTGTTTCTTCTATTTTTGTACAAAAGAACGAAATTGACTTCAATAACGCGATATATTGCACTGATCTGTTTCCTTTCTTTCACACCACTGTTCGCTCAACAAACTGTTGGACTTGTTCTATCCGGAGGTGGAGCTACTGGAATTTCTCACGTGGGAGTTTTAAAAGCTTTGGAAGAAAATGGAATTCCCATAGACTTTATTAGTGGAACTTCAGCAGGTGCATTGATCGGAAGCATGTACGCTGCCGGATACAGCCCGGAAGAAATTGAAGCATACGTCAAAAGTGAAGACTTTCAGCTTATGGCATCGGGAAAGATACGGCCAGAGCAGGAATTCCTTCTTCGTGAAAACGAACCCTCTGCAAGCATGTTCGATCTTTCGTTTTCGAAAGACAGTTTATTTAGAAAGTCATTACCTACCAATCTAAACTCCAGTGAATATCTTGATTTCCAGATGATGTCTGAGCTGGGACACATTGGCGCATCAACCGGCAACAACTTTGATTCACTTTTTATTCCATTCCGTTGTGTAGCATCGGATATAGCGCGAAAAGAATCTGTGATCTTTAAGGATGGATCACTGAATGCAGCCGTTCGTGCCTCAATGACCTTCCCGTTCTTATTCAAACCGATCAGCATAGATAATGTCTTATTTTTTGACGGTGGACTCTACAATAATTTTCCCGCAGATGTCATGTACAACTCATTCAGTCCGGATTACATCATTGGAAGCAACGTAAGTTATAATGCTCCCCCTCCCGGAGATGGTGATCTGTTGGGTCAAATCACAACAATGCTGACTCAACCCTCTAATTACGATCTTCCTTGCAGTGAAGGGTATATAATTAAACCGAACACTTCCGTTGGAACCTTCGATTTTGCAGATGTAGCTACAGCAATTGAGGAAGGATACCGTTCTACTCTTGCTCAGATGGACTCAATAAAGGCGCATGTGTTAAGACGGGTGTCAGCCGAAGAACTTGCCGTAAAGCGAGCGAATTTCAGAAAAAAGCTTATTCCACTATCGATTTCCAAGATCAACACCTTCTATAACAACGAAGACCTTAGATACGTTCGACTTTCACTCATCAAGACCAGAAAAAAAGAAGTGCTGACCCTGGAGGAATTGAAGAAAAGGTATTTCCGACTTTATGAAACACCACAGGTAGATTTTCTGTTTCCTACATTAGCGAAATACGGTGATTCAACATACCATCTTGATCTTCAAGTAAAAAAAGCGAAAGAGTTTACGCTATCCGTTGGTGGACACATCACCTCGAGACCTGTGAACATGGGTTATCTAGGCCTATCCTACCAGACCATCGGAAGGATCATGACAAAGACGCAAGCAGAAACGTACTTCGGTAAATTTTACGGTTCAGCCAAAGCTTCTTTTACAATAGATTTCCCGGCGGTTTATCCAATCTCAAGTAAGGTGTACTACACTATGAACCGTTGGGACTATTTCAGAAGTTTCGCCACGTTCTTCGAAGATGTGAAGCCATCATTCCTTGTGCAAAATGAAATCTACGGAGGTCTAGAGATCTCTCACCCTCTAGGAAACACGATAAAATCAACCTTTGATGGAAGAATGCTCATGTTGACAGATGAGTACTATCAAACAGATAATTTCACCAATATAGATACAGCAGATTTCACTGAGTATCGTGGAGCAGCATTTAGCTGGGGAATCACTAAGAACTCATTGAATAGAAAACAATTTGCCTCCAGCGGACACTTCATTCAGGCTCAGATTAGGTACACCTACGGTCGTGAACACAGTGTTTCAGGT
>JBMSGX010000231.1:0-3642 GCA_049416285.1 Crocinitomicaceae bacterium
TTCCATCCATCCCCAGTACCACATTGTCAAATATGCTAACAAGTTATGCTTGTTCTCAAAGTACCTATACACTGATGCTTCTGTAGACCCGATAGCCAATGCAAGCTTCTTGAACGTGAAGTCTTCAAACCCCAGCTCATCGATCAAATCGATACTTGCCCTTACGATCTTTCTTCCAAGTTCTGTACTAGTAGGATCCTTGAGAAACACGTTCTCATTGACACTAATTGACACTCTACCATGCAAACCTTCCATATAAAATAGTTTTCAGCGCAAATATAATAGTATTACTATCATATATCAAAGTAATATTTACTTATAGTATATATTTACTTTATTTATAGACGATTTCAATCCGTTGTTTTATGCGTAATTTCGCAACGTTGAAAGTCCCTAGTTACATAAGATGGTTCGACGATGTAGATGTCAATGAGCTTCCCGAGGAGTTCACCTATCCCTTCAATTACCAACCTCATCCAATAGCGCTAAAAGCAGCTGAAAAGCTTCAGTATTACCTTCTTGATAAAGATTGGGACCATAATTTTGGCTTTGACCGAGATCAAGATGGAAAACCTACGGGAAAGATGTTTGGCGTACTCGTTGTTGAGCATAATGGAAAAATTGGTTACCTCTGGGGATTCTCCGGTAGACTGGCAGGAACTCCTATTCACGATGACTTTGTCCCACCTGTTTTTAATATTCTGGACGAAAATAGCTTCTATCGAAAAGGTGAAAAACACCTTACCACACTCAATGCGAAGGTCGAAGAACTGCTAAATTCTGCGGAATATCTTGAGATCAAAAAACAGGTAATCGCAGTAAAAGGACAATTTGAAAAGGACCTTGCTATCTTAAAATCGAAACAGGCCGAACAAAAGAAATTGCGCAAAAAATTACGTGAACAAGCTTCAGATGAAATGCTCTCCGAACTTGACAAAGAAAGCATGCGAGCACATTTTGAGCTGAAGGAATTTAAGAAGGACCGGCAAAATGCAATAGCGAAATTAGAAAAGGAGCTATCTGAATATGAGAAAGTGATATCGGAAGCTAAAACTGAACGCAAGAACTTTTCAAATGATCTGCAACAGCAGATCTTCGCTGCATTTTCATTTCAAAATGCTTTAGGCGAAGTACAAGATCTCAATGACATTTTTGGAGAACTAGGGATGCCAATTCCATCTGGTGCGGGAGAATGTTCTGCACCGAAATTGTTGCAATTCGCCTATATGAATGATCTTAAGCCAATTGCGATGGCAGAGTTTTGGTGGGGCTCACCTCCTCAAAACATAATTCGTAAACATGGACACTTTTATCCGGCATGTAAATCAAAGTGCAAGCCTATTCTAGGCCATATGCTGAAAGGACTGAACGTAGCGTCAAACCCATTAGAAGAAGATCACCAGGAATACTTTCTCGAGGTAATCTACGAAGATGAAGACATACTTGCGATCAACAAACCGGAAGGACTTTTATCCGTTCCCGGTAAAACGAATCGTGCGTCGGTTTTGTCCATTATTCAAAGTCAAGTTCAGGGACTCGAAGGACCAATCATTGTGCATCGTCTTGATATGTCAACTTCAGGGATCATGTTACTAGCGAAGAATATCGCCTCGTACCATCATTTACAACAACAGTTTGCTGACAAGATCGTACGGAAAAAATACCTGGCTATTTTGGATGATGTTCTTAAATCTACCGATGGTACGATCTCTTTACCGTTACGTGTGGACCTGGATAATCGACCACAACAAATGGTTTGCCATGATCATGGTAAAGAAGCTATTACCAAATATGAATTCATCGAACGTAAAGGAAAAAGATCTAAAGTCGCTTTCTATCCAGTTACCGGGCGCACCCATCAATTGCGGGTACATGCCGCGCACCCTAAAGGATTAAACATGCCTATTGTTGGTGATGATCTCTACGGTAAGATTGATAAGCGATTGATGCTTCATGCACAGAAGATCACTTTCACACACCCCACTTCCGGAAATCAAATGACATTGAGCACACCAGATCCCTTCTGATTACTTTGCTCGGATGATATATTGGTACTTTAACAGATCATCATTCACTTCTACTGATGCGTAACCCGCTTCTTTAAGTTCTTTCATTACCTCATCTGCGGATAATTTCATTTTAACCGGCGGTCCGTAAGGGATCTCTTTTTTGATAAAATCGATGACAACCAGCTCTCCTCCATCCTTGAGGCCCTTCTTTACTTTAGCAAAGTAAGCCTTACGGTTCTCGATATGGTGATACGTATTAACTATAACAACTTTATCAACTTCTGCATCCGTCAAAAGCGGATCGTCATATTCAACCTTTCTCAAAGCGATCTTGTCTGCAGTGATCTCAAGTGAATCACGTTTCTCTTTGATGAATTCCTGAAACTGATCATTTACGTCTGCCGCGATCACATTTGCTCCAGCTTCTGCGAATTTAAAAGAGAAGTATCCCGTACCCGCTCCGAGATCCATTACTTTCAAACCACTCATATCTCCGAGGAATTCAATAACCTTTTCCGGCTCCTGATATGCATCTCTCTCTTCAGATTCAAAGCGCTCTACCAGCTCATCAAACTTGGACGAATGCATATATTCATTGGCATCTCCATGATGATGGCCGTGACCATGATGTCCATGCCCTTCCGTATCATGATGATTTTCCGCCTCCGATTCGGAATGATTATTCTCTCCACACGCCAAAACCAATAGCGCTACAAAACTGAATGATAGTACTTTTTTCATGTTCTAAATCTAATTATTAATCCTCAATTCATTGAGGATATTGATTATACGATCAAACTCATCTCTCATCGGTGCTTCTATCCTCAATTGTTCCTTTGTAATTGGATGTTGAAATGAATAACTCCTTGCGTGTAATAGCATTTCAGACAAATCAAATTCCTCTTTAAAAAATTTATTCTGTTTGTTGCACCCATGCGGACGATCACCAATAATCGGATGAAAAATATGCGCAAAATGTTTTCGAATTTGATGCATCCTACCAGTCACGGGAAAAACGTGCACATAAGAATATCGTGAGGTCTTGTGCTTCCCGAAAGGCTTATCTATTTCCCACCTCTTATGCGTCGTATAATTCGTTAGGGCCGATTGCTCTGTGCCTTTGTCATTGACTAATGCGTAATCAATCTCCCCGCTGTCTTGTGTGAACCCTCTAACTATTGCATGATATTCTTTACGAACCTCGCCTTCATTGAACACTTGCTGCATCAAACGTAAAGTGTCAAGCTCAAATGCAAACAACAAAACACCGCTCGTTTTGCGATCGAGCCGATGAATTGGGTGCACCTCTTTCCTCACAAGATCCCTGGTTTTTTGAAGCGCAAATTCAGTAGCGTCTTTTGCTATTGCGCTTCGATGGACTAATAAGCCAGCAGGTTTATTAACTGCTACAAAATGTTCATCCTGAAAGAGAATTTCCACGATTATTTTTTACGTGCGATCAAGAGTCCATCACGAATCGGAAACAATACCTCCTGAACTCTATCATCAGCATGGATCATTTTATTCAATTCAACTAAGACCTTCGTGTCCTTGTCATTTGGCTTTACCTCTTTTAAGACTTTTCCGGACCAGAGTACATTGTCAAACATTATATATCCACCAGGTCGAACCT
>JBMSGX010000232.1:0-3601 GCA_049416285.1 Crocinitomicaceae bacterium
TTAGGAATTTCTCCCGAATCAGCGTTTACTAAATTCAATACAGAAAGTAGCTATGCAGCCAGTATCGGACAAGTGCATGAAGCATGGATCAACGATAGGAAATATGCGGTGAAGATCCAGTATCCTGGAGTAGCTGAAAGTGTACTGAGTGATCTGGGAATGGTGAAGCCTATAGCATTGCGCATGTTTAACCTAAAGGCGGATGAAGTCGAGGATTATTTTGATGAAGTACGAAGCAAGCTTCTAGAAGAAACCGATTATAAGCAGGAGGCGAGAAATCTCATGGAAGTTAGAGATACGGCTGAAAGAATTCCGAACGTAATAATACCATCAATCCATGGTGAATATAGTGGCAACACAGTACTGACAATGGAGTGGGTAGAAGGTGATCATTTATCCGAGTTTGCAGCACGAGAAATGAGTATTGAAAGTAGAAATCTGATTGCACAATCCCTTTGGGATTTCTACTTGTTCCATATTCACACACATCGCAAGGTGCATGCTGATCCGCATCCCGGTAATTTCAAGGTAACGAAGGATAACAAGCTTGCCGTGTTGGACTTTGGATGCATGAAGGAGATCCCGCAAGATTTTTATGAATCCTTTTTTAAGCTTTCAGAGCCGAAATATATAGAGGATGATCAACTGTTTTTGGAGACACTTAAAGAGCTGGACCTAATAAATGAGAACGACAGTGATGCCGATATTGAATTGATCAAGTCTACTTTTCGTGAAATGTTACTCATTATCAATCAGCCTTTTCAGCATCTGGAATTTGATTTTAGCGACCCTTCTTATTACAAAAAACTGCTTTATCTCGGATCACAGATGAAGGATAATAAAGCCCTAAAAAAGCTCAAAGGAAAAAGAGGCTCAAGGCATTTTGTTTATGTCAATCGGACCTTGATCGGCTTGCTAGGTCTCATGAACTCACTCAATGCTGGTCCAGTAAAAGTTTCGAGTTATGAGAGTTTGATGGAATTATCTAATCCTTACTCTTAGCCAGGTTTTTATTTCTTCGACAGCGTTTACTGCAGTATAAAACATCCTCCCAGCAGTCTTTCCATTTCTTTCGCCAAGTGAACGGCCGTTGACAGACAATGCAGGTTTTTTCGGGAAGATGTTGCTTTTTCATTATAGCCAACGTATGGTGAAGTCGACCAATTTAGCTTTGAAGTTCGTGTAGGGTGGTGCAACAACCTCCAAAAAACTAGGGAGTTTCTGATGCAGTATTCCTCGTGCATTTGAAAATGCTTGAAAACTGTACCATCCATGTGCCTTTCCCATCCCACTGTTATTTATTCCCCCAAATGGTAATTCGTTATTGAAGAAATGAATGCCCACATGATTAACACATCCCCCTCCAGCACGTGTGTTTGAGTGGATGTAATCTATGTTCTTTTTGCTCTTGCTGAAGATATAGAGCGCAAGCGGTTTTTCTCTTTCATTGACAATCTCTATTGCCTCCGACAGTTTGTTAAAGGTGAAGATAGGAAGCACCGGTCCAAAGATCTCCTCATCCATTATTCTTGTTCCGTGAGGAATGTTTGTTAGAAGTGTAGGAGGAATATACTTTTCTTGAGGGTCGGATTCCCCTTTAGCGCGTATAGTCGCTCCTTTGGAAACTGCGTCGTCGATCAATCCTCGTACCCGGCTAAAATTGGATGCATTGATTATTCGGCAGTAAGAAGGTTCGATTTCAGGGTTGTCACCATAAAATGCACTCAAGTGTTTTTCAACTTTTTCAATGAATTGATCCTCGACAGATTTTTCCACCAAAACGTAATCTGGTGCAATACATATCTGGCCATTGTTAAGGTGTTTGATCCAGGCAACTCGCTTTGCAGCCTTGTCAATATTTGCTGTAGAATCGATAATTACAGGTGATTTCCCACCCAATTCTAATGTGACAGAGCACAGATTCTTTGCAGCCGCTTCCATTACAATTTTCCCTACGCTCGGTGAACCGGTAAAGAAGATATGATTAAATGGAAGACTCAATAGTTTAGTAGAGGTAGGTACTCCACCTTGTATCACCTTAACTTCGTTTTCTTTAAAGACATCTTGTATGATTTTCGTGAGCACCTCATTTGTGTGAGGTGTGAATTCAGATGGCTTGATGATCACGGTATTTCCGGCAGCGACTGCATTAACAAGAGGTCCAAGTGTAAGATTAATGGGGAAATTCCACGGAGCTATGATCAGAACAACACCTTTAGCCTCATGCTTTACATATGAACTCGAGCCAAGCAGTGTAATCGGGGTTCCAACCCTTTGTTTATTGATCCAACGATAAAGGTTTCTTCGTGTGTGCTTGATCTCTGAAGTGACTGAAAAAATTTCAATAAGGTCAGTTTCGCTTGCATGTTTCTTGAAGTCTTTTTGCAATGCATTCTGAATCTCTTTCCTGTGTTTAAGAATCGATTTGTTTAGATTTTTCAGTTTAGTCAATCGATCTTTAAGAGAGGAGCTTGCGACTGTGAACTGATTCTCTTTCAAGATTCGAAAGCTGTTTTCTATAACCTCCTCAGAGGTTTCAGGTGTTGCATAAAGTGTCGACATTGTCCTCAATTATAAAGATTGGAAACGGAGAAACGTCCGCTTACTCGAAGATAAACTTTTTAATGCAGTAATAGAAGGCTTAAGTCTTCAAAATAATATTGATTTATCCAATGTAAAAAGTTGTGATCAGGTTCCATATTTTTGCTTAACTTAAATTGAATGGAGAAAAATAACACGGAGGAGGAGTCGAACCGAATAGCTGAATTTACAGAGCGTTTTATCAATCAAACCAATCGTTCAATTTTTTTAACTGGAAAGGCGGGAACGGGAAAGACCACACTGCTTAGGAAGATCGTTGAATCTACCCATAAACAAGCCATCATTGTAGCCCCAACGGGTATTGCTGCTTTGAACGCAGGTGGAGTAACCATTCACAGCTTTTTCCAATTACCGTTTGCAACGTTTATTCCTGACTTCAAGATCAGCGCAACTTTCAATCAAGGGTTAAATCTTGAGTCTAAATCAACGCTGTTGCATCATTTCAAAATGAATGGTGTTAAGAAAGCACTTTACAGAAACCTGGAACTGCTCATTATTGATGAGGTGAGCATGTTGCGTGCAGATGTGCTGGATGCAATGGATTGGTCACTGCGCAATGTGCGCAAGATCAATGAGCCTTTTGGTGGAGTGCAGGTGCTGTTTATTGGTGATTTGCTTCAGTTACCTCCGGTAGTGAAACCGGCGGAGTGGAACTATTTGAAAGATTACTACAACGGGATTTATTTTTTCAACTCTAAAGTGGTTTTGGAAAACCCTCCGTTGTATGTTGAGCTTGAAAAGATCTATCGGCAGAGTGATCCACATTTTGTTCGCATCCTTAATAATTTGAGGAATAATGAGATCACATCGAGTGATGTCAAGCATTTAAACCAGTATGTAAATCCTGATTTTGATGCCATTCAGTACGATGATTATATAACGATAACTACACATAATCGAGATGCAGACGGGATCAACGCAAATGCGTTAGAACAGCTGAAGACCAATGAAGTGAAGTATGAAGCGGAAGTTACAGGGAATTTTCCTGAGCATTTGTTTC
>JBMSGX010000233.1:0-3538 GCA_049416285.1 Crocinitomicaceae bacterium
AAAGAAACATTATCCGTTTCTGGAGAAGATCTGAATAATCCGATTAGTACAGCACTTCTGACTAATGGAAACTATTTAATAACCATCAACTACAAAGGACAGTTGCTTGAAACGAAAAAGACAGTTAAATACTAACCCATGAGATTATACTTAATTCTAACCCTTTTCATGTTCTTCAGCTTTAATAATTTGAATGCTCAGACCATGAACTTCTGGACAAAAAAATCAGACTTTACGGGTCTGAAAAGAACAAGAGCGGTAGCGTTCACAGTGGATGACTATGCCTATGTAGGCACAGGTGTTGATACCGCAGAACAAGTGAAGAACGATTTTTGGAAATACGACCCAATTCTGGATACATGGACTCAGATTGCAAACTTACCTGGTTCTGCAAGAAGAAACGCAGTAGCTTTTTCAATTGGCGCATTTGGCTATGTTGGAACTGGGATGTCAGCCAATCAATCATCTATGGGGACAACACTGAGTGATTTTTGGAGATATGACCCTGCAACCAATTCATGGGTCTCCATTGCAAACTATCCAGCAAATTTTGGCAGTGGTGTCTATTTTGCCACAGCATTCAGTGTTGATAATAAAGGATACGTTGCCTGCGGTAAAACAGGACCAAATGCTTATCGAAGTGATGTATGGGAATACGATCCGGGATCTAACTCGTGGTCGCCTAAAGCGAACTTCCCTGGAGGTGTTAGATATCAATTGGCTAGTTTTACTATCAATAATTCAGCCTATGTTGGGCTTGGTAC
Organism: Crocinitomicaceae bacterium; assembly: GCA_049416285.1. Taxonomy (GTDB): domain Bacteria; phylum Bacteroidota; class Bacteroidia; order Flavobacteriales_D; family Crocinitomicaceae; genus UBA4466. The sequence continues at coordinate 765 of JBMSGX010000233.1, forward strand.
AGACAATGATATGTATCGAGATGATATTTGGGAGTATAAACCAAGTAACAACTCCTGGATTCAAAGATCTAGTTTACCGGCAAGTGAACGCTCCGGAGCGGCAACCTTTACTATCGACCAACGCGGATATGTGTGTATGGGTAACAATGGAGGATTATTAGATGACCTTTGGGAATACAACCCTTATGAAGACCATTGGGAAGTAAGAGACAATTATTCAGGAAGTCGTCGTAAGTGGGCTGTTGGATTCTCTCTTCTTGGAAAAGGATATGTTGGACTTGGTGACGGATATTCTGGTAAAAAGCAAAGTATTTACATGTATACTCCTCTTGAAGGTCTTGGTATTGATGAAAATGAAATTTCAGTAAACGTCTACCCTAACCCTTCAAGTAGATTTGTAAGTGTTCAAAGTGATGCTCAGTTAGATGAGATGCGTTTTTATGATTTCGCAGGAAGACTTCAATTAACAACTTCAAAAACAGCACAAATTGATGTTAGCACACTTGCTGACGGAAACTATATGCTAGCCGCATTTAAAGACGGAAACCTAATCGCTAAAACTCAAATCGCTATCAAGAAATGAAAGGACTGCTATTAACATTCGCAATTTCAATGTTCGGTGCGGGAGTTTTCGCGCAGGATGTATGGACCTATAAAGATTCTGTAAATGGAGCGCCGCGTTCTGCAGGAGCCACGTTCAAAGCAAACGGAGACGGGTTCGTCTGCGGAGGATTCGACGGTTTTGGATTCACTCGTAAGACATATTCTTACACATTATGGCAAGATGACTGGGACGACGAAACATCATTAGGCGGTTTAAATTTCGATGGTTTAGATAGAGCTTCGGCATCAGGGTTTAGCCTTAATAACAAAGGATACATCTGCTTAGGACAAGGCGAATCGAACGGATTCTTCGATGATCTTTGGGAGTATGACGCGACTTCGATGACGTGGACGCAAAAAGCAGACTTCATTGGCTCACCAAGACGAGAAGCTGTTTCTTTCGAATTAGATAACAAAGGATATGTTGGAACTGGGCAGGATGCTTCGGGATTAACAAAAGATTTTTACCGATACGATCCACAAACGAACACGTGGAGCCAAGTAGCAGACTTTGGCGGCACTGCTCGTAAAGAAGCTGTTGGTTTCACCATGGGAGGAGCAGGATACGTTGGGACCGGAGATGATGGTGTATATCGGAATGATTTCTGGGAGTACAACCCCACACTTGACCAATGGATACAACGAGCAGATTTCCCCGGAACGGCAAGAAAAGCTGCTGTTGGTTGGGGTATGTTCCCGCAAGCATTCATTTGTACTGGAGAAGACATTAATTACGAATATCAAAATGATCTTTGGGAGTACAACTTCTTCAGTGACAGCTGGGTTCAAAGAGCTGATTTCATCGGACCTGGACGTTCGAATGCCATCGCCTTCACTGTTGACTTCTTGGCGTTTGTAGGTATGGGATATGGAGACAACGGAACCTTCTATGATGACTTTTATTCCTACACAAGAATCATTGGGCAGGACGAACTGGAGTACAGCAATGTGAACGTTTATCCGAACCCTACAAGTGACTTTGCTGTGATCGAAAGATCGTTCACAACGAATGAGTTACAGGTGTTCAATTCTTCGGGAAAAGAAGTGACTTCTGAAGTTCAGATCTTAAAACTTACGGGTAAAACAAAAGTTGGATTATCAAATTTACCAGCTGGTTACTACTTCATTAATCACAAAAAAGATAATTTCGTTACCCGTATTGTTAAAAGGTGATGAATAGATTTTTGTTTTTCTTGTTGGTTGCGTTGCTACTGAGCTGCAGTAATGACGAAGTAATTGAGGAAACTTCTGAAGAATTAGGCTCAACCACTACAACAGCGAATGATAGGGCTGCACAAGAATCAGAATCTTCCACTTATGGAATTCAATCCAAGGAAAATAAAACGGCATATTCAGCACGTATAATTTTCACCGACTCTCTAGGCTGGGGATATCAGATCTTCGATGGAAATACAATGCTCATCAATCAGCTTCACATCCCTTCTATTCAAGGAAACCGAGGTTTTAAATCTAGAGAAGCAGCACAACTCACTGCCAACTTCATCTTGTATAAACTAACCAATGGTGTATTCCCTCCTACTGTAGACGAAAAAGAGCTTGACAGTCTAGGAGTACTTTAATCAATTTATTATGCATGCACACTCTGAAAATATTTTTTCAGAGCCCCATTTTGCTCAATAAGAAGCCTTTTTGATACATTTTTATTATGCACTCATAGCAACCATCCGATTTTTCATAGCGTTTTACTAGTAGAAACCTTCTAAACCTTTAGCTATGGAAACACATGCTTCTTATACCCGTACCCTACTTTTCAGTTTCTATTTGCTGATCACCTCTTTAAGTGCTCAAGCGCAATATTGCGACAGTCTTGTACCATCAGATACTGTAGATTTAACTGCTAGCCCAAATCTGACTTGGACAAGTGGTGTAATAGTTAGAGATGGAATCTGTTGTGATTCATTAAACAATTGCCTAGAATTTGTAATCACGCTTCACCCGAATGCGATAGCTGTAATGTTCGATTTCGCATCGGGAGCTGCCCCTCCAGGACATTATTACCAAATAGATTGTGGACCACAAACATCAGTTGGTGAACCTATTTGCTTAACTGGGGCTGGACCACACCATCTTTCATATTGTAAGCCAGGAAATGATGCTAATACATTTGAAATTACATCATATTCTGAACCGATCATTGGACCCGATATCAC
>JBMSGX010000234.1:0-3524 GCA_049416285.1 Crocinitomicaceae bacterium
GGGCGGGGTATGGAATGCCAAACGGTTTCAGTGGAGACGAGGTTATCATTGGAGTGCAGGATTGGGGATTCGATTACACTTCACCAATGTTCTATGACACAACGCTTTCCAATTCAAGAATTTTAGCGGCCTGGGATCAGTTTAAAACGAATGGTCCTGCTCCTGCATTATACGGATATGGGACAGAGTATTCTAATTTCTCCGAGCTCCAGGCAGCAGGTGCAGACACAGCCAATATCTACAGTTATGCTACACACGGAACGCACGTCGCAGGTATTGCGGGAGGTAGTGGCGCAGGAACGGAGTATCGCGGGATCACGTTCGAATCGAACTTTCTATTTGCAACATTTCTTGTAAACGAAGCCGCAGTGATCGATTCATGGGACTGGATGTATCAAAAAGCGCAAGCGGAAGGAAAACGGTTGGTGATCAACATGAGCTGGGGACTTTATCATATGCAAGCTATTGACGGGACATCTCTATTGAGTCAGGCCCTCGATAATTACTCAAGCCTCGGGGTTGTCTTTTGCACGTCCGCAGGAAACAACGGTTCAACACCTTTCCACATTAGAAAGGATTACGCGAGTGACACGCTCTTATCACGCATTGATTTTTACTCCTCAGCATCACTCGCCACATTGTGGGGGCAGAGTATCCATATGTGGGGTGAATCAGGAGAAACTTTCTCTTCAGGAATTCAGGTCTTGAATAATTTGAATCAGGTAGTTGGAGAATCCGATTGGTATTCAACGGCGACCACTACCAATTACATCGACACTTTTGTTGTGGCAGGATCGGATACGGTTTTTTTCAATCTGTCAGCGGATGCTGCTTATCCAACAAATGGACGTCCACAAACAAGATTAAGAGTGAAGTATCCACCTTCTGGATATAAGATCGTTTTGAAATCTGAAGGTACTGGTACGGTACATTACTGGAATGTAACTGAACTTACTTCGGACGTCGGTAACTGGGGAATGCCGTTCCTTTCTCTTGGTTCTGCCTATACTGCCGGAAATGATCAGTATGGTATCGGAACACCGGCTTGTTCGAACACGGCGATCAGTGTTGCTGCTTATGCTCCTCAGTATTACACAGGTGGAGGAACATTGGTTGGTGGAGCAGGAGCTAACTTTTCTAGCATTGGCCCATTGATAACTGACTCATTAAAGCCGGATATTGCTGCTCCTGGTGTGCAGGTTGCTTCATCGATCAGCTCATTCACAGATGCCGCTTATTCTACATTGGCAACCGTTGATTTCATGGGGAGAACTTATCCCTTCTCACGCTTTAACGGAACATCGATGGCTTCTCCTGTAGTTGCAGGGGTTTCTGCATTAATTCTGGATGCCAATCAATTCTTGACACCACAGCAGGTGAAGGACATCATAATTGCCACAGCTAGAACGGATCAGTATACAGGTGTCATTCCGCCGGAAGGTGATACGAAGTGGGGGTATGGAAAAGTGAACGCCTACGCAGCTGTGATGATGGCATTAGACATGATCGGTGTGAGTGAGATCGAAAAGGAATATAATTGGTCAGTCTATCCTAATCCGGTAATCAATACGATTTCATTGAAAGGTGAGCTAAATGGAGTTGAGCAGATCAAGGTTATAGATCTGAATGGAAAAGTTCTCTCAGAGATTAAAGGAATTTCTCAGATCGATTTATCCTCGTTGGATCAAGGAACATATTTCATTCGTTTAATTCGAAACAATAAAGTGGAACAACAAAAATTCATCAAACTGTAATGTCCATAAAAACAAGACAACTCAGCGCCGTTGAGGCAAACATCGTTCATGATTTAGCATGGGATATCTGGCCACACGCTTTCAAGGATATTCTTGAAGAAGATCAGATAAAGTATATGCTGGAATGGATGTATGATGTAAATACACTTCAGGAGCAGATGTTAACCGGTACAATGTATTTTACAGTGGAGGAGTTTGGTCGTCCAAAGGGTTTCATAGGAGTTGAACCAAATTATCCCAACTCAGGATATCTGAGGATCCATAAGTTTTACATTCTTCCGGAGGAACAGGGTAAAGGACTTGGACGCGTTTTATTCAATCAAGTAGTAGACACGGCCTTTGATGTTGAATGTCAAAAACTTCATTTGAATGTCAACAGATTCAATAAAGCCGTCGATTTCTACAAATATCTTGGGTTCAATATCACGGGTGAAGAGAATATCGATATCGGAAAAGATTACCTGATGGAAGATTATATCATGGAGCTGGAACTGCGCTCCTAAATTGAGATATCATAACCGCACTTAAAATGCCCTTTGGGACATTCTTTGTGGCCGTGCAATCCACATGGTCTGCAATCGAGGCCGTTAACTTCTTTTACAATGCTGATGTCCGCCAAAGGACCGAACCCAAAGCTGGGAACAGTTGAACAGAAGAACGCTGTAGTTGGAGCGTTCATAGAACTGGCAAGATGAAGAGGTCCTGAATCGTTAACGAAATTCATTTGTGCATTTTGCATCAAAGCTGCTGATTGGAGTAATGTCAATTCTCCGGCGAGATTTACAACATTGCTGCTATTCGCCAATGAAATTAACTCATTGCACAACGCTTTATCACCTGGTGCTCCGAGTAAATAGATCGTGGTGTCTTCAGATTGTTGCTCGATCAGTTCAGTCCATTTTTCTTTCGGTAGCTGCTTCGTAAACCAAACAGATGCTGGAGCCATTGTGACATATTTTCCTTGAGCATATGGATGGACCTTTTCATGATCGGTTTCTGATGGATAAAGCTCAGGTCGAACAGATTTCTTACCGCCCAATTTCCTGATCAGCGATAGATTGCGTTCTACCTCATGAGTGCCATCACCGATCTGATGATCGTACTTTTCTGTGTATAGGAAGGAAAAAGGATTCTTTTTAAAACCGATCACTTTCTTCCCACCCGAAAAACCCGCGATGATTCCACTTGATCCAAATCGATGTAAGTTAATGACAAGGTCGTAGTTATTCTTTCTGAACGTTTTGATCAGCGCAGAAACACCTTTCAATTTACCATCCTTCTTATTAAAGACATGAACTGCATTCAGTTTGGGATTATTCTCTAATAGACTTTCGTTTCCTTTCTTCACGAGTACGTCTATAGATGCATCCGGATAGAGCCTGTGCAATTCAGACACAACCGGTGTGGCGAGAATGACATCTCCAAGAAAAGCGGTTTGAATAACAAGGATCCGATTCACGGGACAAAGTTAATCTATTGTATCAAAGAAACATGTCCTCTGGTAACAACCTCTTCGCCATTACCGTCTTTCAGGATCAAAACGTATAAGTAGGTCCCTGGAGTTGCCATTTTTCCTGTTTTCTGAATGATACCATCCCAGGCTTCAGCCGGATCGCTACTGTAGAATAACTCAGTACCCCATCTGTCGAAAATAATGAACTCGTATTCTAAAGGATCAAAATCGCTGATTACAGGGTAGAATAGTTTGTTATCTCCTTCAGGGAAAAATGCATTTGGTATGTAGATCAAAGGCGGTACGATGGCACATAC
>JBMSGX010000235.1:0-3517 GCA_049416285.1 Crocinitomicaceae bacterium
GGTTACCGAATAGAAAATTATCCGGAAGCTTACGCGAAATATGCGAATGAGATCAGTTTACCTGTTTACTATGATCTATCTGATGATAATGTGGAGACGGTCATCAATACTGTAAAAACAGCTGTAGCCAAAGTTCTATCATGAAACGTCTTTTCGACATAATAGTGAGTGCTTTGATCTGTTTGGTGTTTCTGCCATTTGGGATCATTATCGCATTGTTTATTGTGCTCGGTTCAAAGGGGGGAGTGTTCTACCGTCAGGAACGAATTGGCAAGGATGGTGTTCCGTTCAGGTTGTTTAAATACAGAACTATGCGACCAGATGCAGATAAACTAGGAAAGCTTACAGTAGGTATGAGAGATCCAAGAATTACCCGCGTTGGTTACTTCTTAAGAAAATACAAGCTAGATGAGTTTCCACAGTTTATCAATGTGCTTTTAGGTCACATGAGTATAGTTGGACCGCGTCCTGAAGTGAAAGAATACGTCGACTTATATACTGATGAGCAACGTATAGTTTTGAGTGTGAAGCCTGGGATCACGGATTACGCGTCAATTGAATACTTCAAGGAGAATGAAATACTTGGCAAGGCCGAAGATCCTCGTAAGGCTTACATCGATGAGGTGATGCCGGCTAAAATAGAGTTGAATAAAAAGTATATCGCCTCTCCGGGAATAGCACATGACATCAAGATCATGTGGCTAACATTCAAGAAGATAATTTCTTAGTGAAGTAAGTAAGCAAGACCGAATCCAAATAGGATCGAAAGGAGCTTAATGAAATTGAACTTGTGGTTCTCGCTCGTTTCAAAAATGATGGTCGTTGAGATATGTAAGAACATACCCACAACAATCGCAAGAATTATATCCAGGTCAAACCCTTCTAGCGAATTGTGCCCATAATAACCTATCACCATTCCAATTGGCGAGATCACTGCGAATGCAAGTAAAACAATCCATGAAACGATAGGTTTCAGCTCTCGCTGGTAGAGCAGAGTCATCAAAGCAATAGCAACTGGAATTCGGTGAAAAACAATTCCCAGCAAGAGTGAAAAATCATCTTCATGATGATGGTGACTTGTCGCAATATCTCCTCCAGCCAATTGATTTCCGAGTGGCATGCCTTCAAATAAGGCATGTACACCTAGTGCAACGATCACGGCAAAAGGGATCATATGTTTACCACCATGCGAATGAACATGCCCGTGTTCAATACCTCCTGAAAAGAATTCAAGTACCAGCTGAATAAGGAATCCGAGAAGTATAAACAGGCCTATGCTCGCCGAAGAGTGTTCGTAAAGCTCAGGGATAAAATGAATGAATCCGATAGATAAAAGGAAACCACCACTGAATGCCAGAAGGATCTTGATGAATTGTTCATTCTGTGCTGACTTCAGTATTTGAACCAAGGCTCCACCGATAAGGACAGACCCGATCAACGATATGACTGTTACTATGATCACTGTGTACGTTTTGCAATAATGATCAGTCGACTTGAAGTTTGCTCTTCATATGGACGCAGATCAAAGTCACCAAAAGTACGAATTATCTCAAAGCCCGCTTCAGACAAAAAATGCTCAAAATCTTCAAGTTTCAACGCTTGCACACGCTCCGTAAAATGGAATGATCTTCCAGCGTCTTCAAAACGAATATGCTTTAGAATGTGGGAGCCGTTGTATTCTCGGGTGATCTGAAAATCAATCCCATCAATTGATTTTAATTCGTTTGGAATAAGCTCTCTGATGACCTTGTGCGCATTCAAAAAATCGATGACCAAGTGTCCATTTGGCTTCAACATCGACGCGACAGCATCAATCACTTTTTGGTTTTCACACTTATCATCGAAGTATCCGAAACTAGTAAACAGGTTAAAGACATAATCGAATTTTCTTCCTTCGATCACATCACGCATATCATGAACGATAAACTCCAATCCATCCTTCGCAGATGCATTTGCTTGTGTGATGCTATTTGCACTGAGATCTGCACCAAGGACATTCATACCTAGCTCATGCAAGGTGATCGAATGTCTCCCTTTACCACAAGCCAGATCCAGCACATCGCTTCCTTTTGGAGCTTCTAATGCCTCCAACAAGTGTTGAATGAAATGTTCAGCTTCAGCTTTATCACGATACTTGTATAGCGTATGATAATAATCTGTTTCGAACCAGGTCGCAAACCAATCTTCAGAACTCATGCTGCAAATTTACATTAAAGCCTTGATTCAAACTGAATCTCGTATGTAATAAGTATATTTGAGTAGGTACGAATATGGCAAATAGTTCAACATTAGACATTTATAAATTCCTGGATGACGATGATATTATCCTGTCCTACAAGGGAGCTATTAACCCGGATGTAATCACTTCGTTGATCACAATTCTGGAGAATAAAATCAATTCTTCTGAGACCAGAACGGATGTAAAACGTCGTGTAATCAGGGTGCTTGTGGAGTGTTTTCAAAACTTATATCATCACCTTGACCTAGCGTTGGATGCAGACCCGAGTGGTGAAAGTAATGCCTTGATCGTAGTGAAGCAACTTGGGAATCAATTTGTAGTGCGAACTGGAAATGTCATCAAGGAAAAGGACGTCATCAATTTGAGAAGACGAATCGCAATGGTGAACGCGTTGGACAATGATGAGTTGAGAGATTTGTACCGAAAGAAATTAGAGAACGAACCATTTTCTGATAAAGGAACAGCAGGACTTGGTTTTATTGATATTGCGAGAAAATCGAAGCAAAAACTTTCCTATGAAGTTGTTGAAATGGAAGGGGATAAGCGATTTTTTTGTTTGAACGTAACTATTGAATAAGCTATGGAGAAATTAGAATTGAAGGGTTCGCCTAAGACGCCTGATATTTTATTAGATGGAGACAATGGCCAGATCAGATTAAAAGGCCGTTCGATACCTGAAAACTCGATTGAATTTTTTGATCCGATATACAGTTGGATTGATACGTACTGTGAAAGTCCTTGCTCGGAAACAGTGCTAGATGTTAGACTTGAGTATTTCAATACATCCAGCTCAAAGTGTTTATTAGACATATTCAAGAAGTTCGAAAAGATCAATGGAAACAGAAGTCACGTCCGTGTAAATTGGTATTTCGAGCGTGATGATGAAGACATGGCGGAAGCAGGGGAGGACTACCAGGCAATTGTTGACCTTCCATTTGATATTATTGAAGTAGACGAGATCTAAGCCATGATCATAGGACTTACCGGTGGCATAGGAGCCGGAAAATCTGTTGTTGCGAAAATCCTGGAGTCGATGGGATTCGCTGTTTTTTATTCTGACTTCGAGGCAAAGGAACTAGTGAATAATGATCCAATTATTCGCAGAGAGTTATCTGAGCTTGTAAATGAGGATCTATACGTAACTGGTGAATTAGATCGTAAAAGATTAGCAGCGCTTATTTTTAGCTCACCGAAATTAAGAGCCGAAGTCAATAACATTATTCATCCGCGTGTAAGGGAGCACTTCAAATCATATTGTGAGGCTCAACCCAAGGAACA
>JBMSGX010000236.1:0-3511 GCA_049416285.1 Crocinitomicaceae bacterium
GGTAACTTGCAGTCCTTATTATCGAATTATAATTTAATCGAGACAGAATGAAAAAGATCCTTTTGTTAAGTGCGTTTTCAATCTTTTCCCTGTTATCCTTCGCTCAGATCGAAGTGAGCATGGATGAAATGCGATCTGATTGGAAACTGATCAAACAGGAAAATGGCGTTGAAGTGTATATTTCCGCAATGGAGTGTACAATGGGTAACGTTAAAGAACCGTTCCTTTACGGATCGGTGAAAGTGGTAAACACAACATCAGAAGTAAAAAACATCAGCTTTACATATGAGCTGTTCTATACAGATGGATGTTCAGGTTGCGGTGCTACAGATGAATACTCAAAATTTATCCGCATTGAAGGAAATTCAACTTCTGAAGGAGATTGTGAGTTCACAAAACCGGAATCGACAATTCTATTAGTTAATCCGCTTCAAACGGAAATGACAGAATTGAACAAATTGGTAATCAACGACTTTAAGATCAAGTAACATGAGAAATTTATTAGCTTTCGTATTTATCCTAACAGGATTTTGGGCAAGTTCTCAGGTAACTTGCTTTGTAACAGTTTCACCAAATGATACGACAATCTGTCCGGGTGATTCAATTTTAATTTCTGCACAGGCCGCTGTAACAACTGGTTCTCAGTCATTCAACTTTGATTCAGGGGCACTTCCCCCTGGATGGACAACAACTGGAGGTACTGCCTATAGCACGCCATGTGGACCTGGACCGAATGGATCACCTTACTTTTGGGCATCAACTTCAGGGTCTGGAACACCAACAGTGACGACAGCAGAGTTCGACGTAGAGTGTGGTGGTAACATCGTATTCGAAATGATTTATGCTGTTCAGAGTGGTGCTGCTCCTTGTGAAGGTCCTGACCTTGCGAATGAAGGAGTTGAATTGCAATACTCCATAGACGGAGGATTGACGTGGATAACAATTGTATACTACAGTCCAGGAGGATTTGAATTACCAAATAACCCGGGGACAACTGGTTCCGTGGCTTCAGGTGCTACCCCTTATACAACTTGGAATACATTCTCAGTGCCAATTCCACCAGGCGCGATGACAACAAACACAATGTTCCAATGGGTTCAAACAAACTCTTCCGGTACGTGTTGTGATAACTGGGGATTGGAGAACATTGCGATCGAGGCTGGTCCTTGTCAGAGTGCAGTTGTAAACTGGAGTAATGGATATACCGATACAACTTCATTCTATGCAACACCAACAGGAGATACCACATTTGTAGCTTATGTATATGATACACTTGGAGTTTTGCAGTGTATCTCAGATACGATAAATATTACATTGAATTCGGCTAGTTTGACGTATGACCTTGTGGATACTGTATATGCGGATTGTCCTACGGACACGACAGTTGTAGGCATAACGAATTTAAACTTTGCAACAAACCCTATAACCTACGTATGGTCGAACGGTAGTACTGCAGACACTTCAGGATTGGCTACAAATGGGAACCCTCATGATACGATAACCTATTATGTAACTATAACCGATGGTTGCGGCTTTACGTATGATGATTCGGTGGTTCTGGTCGTGGATCAACTCTTACAGATCGATACTACATTGATGTTGCCTTCAAGTGCATGCCTACCGGACGGAACAGTTTCGGCAATAGTTTCTGGAGTTACAGGAACCCCACTTTATGAATGGAATGGACCGGGCGCGAGTAATCCGAATTTCTATCAGGCAACTGTTTGGCAAGGAGTTTCTGCAGGATGGTACTATTTTGAGGTACAAGATGATGTTTGTATTGCTTATGACAGCGTTTTTGTTGAGCCATTGAACCCACCAATTGCCGATGTTACGGCTTCACCTACGGCAGGATGTGGACCATTGAACGTGACATTCACAAACAATAGCCAGAATACAACTAACTACACATGGGATTTTGGAAACGGAGACCCGATCGTGAATGAAACAACGCTTGCTGGACAGTCAGCAACATATTTGCAGTCAGCGACAATGGTAATGATCGCAACAGATCCAAACGGATGTGCTGATACTGCTTATGTAAATATTTCAGTGGAGCCTTGTGGTTGTACAGATCCAATTGCGGACAACTACAACCCATTTGCTACCATTGATGATGGAAGTTGTATTTACCCGGTTCCTACAGTGTATGCGCCGAACGTATTTACACCGAATTCAGATGGAGACAATGATGTATTCTTCTTAACAACAACAAATACTGTTGAAGTAGAACTTGTGATCACAAACCGTTGGGGTAACGTGATGTATGAGTCAACGGGTCCGAATCCGGGATGGATCGGATTAACACCTTCTGGTGCGGAAGCTTCAGAAGGAGTGTACTTCTACCGTTATGTGGCAACAGGTCCGAACGGCGATACGGTTGAAGGACATGGCTTCCTACATTTGGTTAGAGATTAATTCAAAAGTTAATATCTTAAAGCCTCCTTCGGGAGGCTTTTTTTATGCTATGAAAAATTCGGTTTTAAGTTGTTGCATATCATTGCTCTTCATTGTTCTTAGTGGGGGTGCTTTTAGTCAGGAAAGTGATATCATCCGTGGCCCTTATTTACAGCTAGCAACGCAAACGTCGATCATCGTGCGATGGAAGACATCGACTCCTCAAATTTCTGAGTTACGTTACGGTTTGGATTCCACAGAGTTGACGAATCATATAAAGCTGAATAATGAAATACTTGATCATGAGATTGTTGTAAGTCAACTAGAACCAGATACCAGATACTACTATAGTATTGGAGCCTCAAGCTATAGCTCAGGTCAGTTTTTTGAGACCCTGCCAATCAAAGGCAAGCTAAAGGCATATTCATTTTTGGTATTGGGAGACTGTGGAACCGGGTATGATGAACAAACTCAGGTAAAGAATGCAGTTATCCGAGAAAAAGGTAATCATTTTGATGGTGTATTGTTGTTAGGAGATAATGCGTATCAAAGTGGTACCGATCAGAATTACCAAGCTAACTTTTTTCGCTATGATGAGATCTTTTGTAATTCGGTGATCTGGCCTGCTCCGGGAAACCATGACTACAATAACCATTTGCCATTTTCGAAAGACCCGGCGTATTATGACATATTTAATTGTCCAACAAAAGCAGAAGCTGGAGGAGTGCCGAGTGGAACAGAGAAATATTATTCTTATGATTTCGGGAATATCCATTTCATTTCGATCGATTCTTATGATGAAAGCACAAAGGAAGTGGGAGAGATGTATCAGTGGCTGAAGAAGGATCTTGACTCAAACAAACAGGATTGGACGGTTGTTTATTGGCATCATCCGCCTTATTCTAAGGGGTCACACAATTCTGATAACACTTTCATGAACAGAAAAATGGTTCAAATACGTCAACGAATTTTACCATTACTGGAATCATACAGCGTAGATCTTGTATTGAACGGACATTCTCATACCTATGAAAGAAGTATGTTGATGCACGGGCACTATGGAAAATCAAGAACATTGGATTCAACCCAGGTGATCAATGATCAAAGTGGAAGT
>JBMSGX010000237.1:0-3493 GCA_049416285.1 Crocinitomicaceae bacterium
CACTAATTTTACCGCTAACCTTTTTGAAGGCGCCTTTGGTTTCCTTTTTCGGTCCGAGCACAAAACTTACGCGTGATGAATCAGAAACAAAGTCATAGTTGCCCGCTATAACGGTCAATTCTAGTGCTTCGACAGCAGGCTCTTCCGATGTTTCATCAGCATCAGAAGGACTGTTCGTATTGCTCACAGTGATCATTTGTTCTTCAAATGCTTCAGCTTCATCGTTCACGAGAAACTGAGGAGCAACCATCCCCAATGCCAACAACCATCCCATTAGGCTCATGCCAAGATAACCACGACCGATAACTGAATTTGTCAATCCTAACCCGATGACCATAGCCCCCAAAGCGTCAACACCTCCCATTCTTTCATACTGCGTCCCCAGTACCAACAAGAAAACACCCATCGCCACAGGAACGATATATGAAATGATGTGCGCTATTACGGTTTTATTTCTCGCCTTACTCACGAGTTGCAGGAAATAAATTGAAAAAGCACCAAAGAAAAGTCCCATCAAAGTATCACCCTCCATAATATCCAGACCCTCTGCCTTAGCCAGACCTAAAATCAGCCCAGCCCCAAAAATACCAATGAAGGTCGTCGACATGTAGAAGTGATCACTTTTTCTGTAAAACAAGTTGGACAGATAAGTTCCTCCCAGAATATAAAGCCCAATTAACGAGGATGAAAAGATGCCTAAAAAGGCTCCAACCCCTAACATAAATACTGTGAAAGCATTGAGCATTCTTTTCTCAGAAAAACCACCGATCAGCTTATCGAAGGCTTTCAATTTTAATGCTCCAACATCCAATGTAAAAAGCATAAATGCCGATCCCGCAACTAAAAACTTATTGACAACCAAATACTCCAATCCAAAAACTGAGCCAGCTGCTCCCTTGAAATAAGTAAACAATCCAACCATAGATAATAGCGGGAAAATTAACCTTACAAACGGACGCTTCATGCTTTCAGGAAGGAATGTTCCAAGTAAGAAATTCAATGATATCATTCCGATCACTCCAAAAGCAATATTCGGCGCACTGCCCTCCAAATAAGGCAGACTTATTAAACCAATAAGACTATAGAAAAGAAGATGAACAAACGCTTTAAATCGCTGTTGTTTCTTATAATGCAGAACTCCACCTGCTATACTCATTAATATCAGTGCTGCTATTGCGAAATAACTCATATCTAGTGCTTTTAAAAACAAATATATAAATTATTTACCTTGGTATTTATTTCGTGTGAAAAAGTTACAACTCTTGGTTCTTTAATGGTAGTGCAGCCAGTTTATGAAGATAAGGTGACTTCAAATTCTTTTCGAGCAACATTAAATGCTCGATCCTATGACAATCTGTTCCCGCAAAATCCACTTGCCCAGCATCTATTAGTGCACAAGCTTGCTGTTTGATCTGAGGCCCATAGTGACCGCTGATTGAATTAAGATTTAACTGGATATTAACTCCTTCTTCTCTCCATTTGTAAACTCTGTCGATATTTCCTTTCAGAAATAAATATCTTTCAAAATGAGCAAGAACCGGTTTATATCCCTTCGTCAGTAATTCAAAGAATAGTTTTTCCGGCTCCGGTGGTTCTGTATGAAATGAAAACTCGAACAAAACGTAATTATCTCCAAACGTCAAAAGCTTTTCATTCTTATTCAACCTATCAAGCAACGTCTCGTCATAATAATATTCAGCAGCAGCTTCAACCTCAATATTAAGATTGAGCTTGTCTTTCACTGCATTTAATTCAGAAAGTCCGTTGAGAATGATATCGGAATCGTTCTTAAAGTAGTCGGACATGATATGGGGCGTTGTCACGACCTTTTTATATCCGAGTGATTCAAATTTTGCAAGCATTGCGATGGACTCGTCCATATTCTGTGCTCCATCATCAATACCGGGAATTAAATGCGAGTGTATGTCCGTCTTAAAAACGGAAAGATCCAGATCATTCAGATCAGGCTGTTTCTTGTTAAATAGCTTCGAAAAAAAACTCATCGATTTTTGTACATCCCTTCGTAGTAATCCTTATAGGCACCTGAAGTGATCGCTTCGATCCATTCCGTGTTTTCGAGGTACCAATCGACTGTTTTATCCAATCCTTCTTCAAACGTAACAGACGGTCTCCAGTTAAGTTCCTTTTCGATCTTAGTTGCATCGATTGCATATCTCATATCGTGACCAGCGCGATCCTTTACGAAAGTGATAAGCTTCTCGCTTTCACCTGTATCTCGACCTAGCTTTTCATCCATCAATTTACATAAGTACTTTACAAGCTCGATGTTTGTCCACTCGTTCAAACCACCAACATTGTAAGACTCACCAATTCTTCCTTCGTGAAAAATTCTATCAATTGCAGATGCATGATCCACTACCCACAACCAATCTCGGATGTTATCCCCCTTTCCGTAAATAGGAAGTGGCTTTTTATGAACAATATTATTGATCATCAAGGGAATCAACTTCTCAGGAAATTGATGTGAGCCGTAGTTATTGGAACAATTAGACATCTTTATCGGTAATCCGTAAGTATGATGAAATGCCATTACGAAATGGTCACTGCTCGCCTTCGATGATGAGTACGGAGACCTAGGGTCGTAAGCTGTAGTCTCTTCAAAAAGACCTTCAGCACCCAATGAACCGTAAACCTCATCTGTTGATACATGGTGAAAAACATGTTCACCAACAGTCCAGTTTTCCTTTGCTACCTGAAGTAAGTTCACAGTTCCTACCACATTCGTCATGACAAACTCCATAGGCCCTTCAATAGAACGATCCACGTGCGACTCTGCAGCCAGATGTATCACGTCCGTAATATCATACCTTGTGAACACTTCTTCAATTGCCGCTCTATCGCAAATGTCTGCTTTCACAAATGCATAGTTCGAAGCGCCTTCAACATCAGTAAGGTTCTCCAGGTTTCCCGCGTACGTTAACTTATCCAAGTTTACAATTCTGTAATCAGGATACTTATTCACCATCAACCGAACAAGATGTGAACCAATAAATCCAGCGCCCCCAGTAATTAGTATGTTCTTTTTATAGCTCATCTTACAAGCTCCAGTATTCAAGGTTATTGATCTTTCCTTTATACATTCCTTTCACATCTACCAAAACACCTAAGTCGTCATTCATCATAGCGCGTAAGTCCGACTCAGTCAGCTCTTTATATTCTTTATGATTGACCGCAACGATCACGGCATCGTAATCATTTGTAGGCTCAGGAATTAGACCTACCCCGTACTCATGCTCCATTTCTTTTGAAGATGCATGGGGATCGGCAAGATCTACATGTACCTGGAATGATTTCAATTCGCTGATGATATCAATCACTTTCGAGTTTCTAATATCTGTAACGTCCTCTTTAAAGGTAGCACCTAACACAAGTACCTTCGCATCCTGAATATGCTTTCCTTTTGCAAGGATCTTCTTCACCGTTTGCTTACCGATATAGAATCCCATTGAGTCATTTACGTAACGACCACTGT
>JBMSGX010000238.1:0-3461 GCA_049416285.1 Crocinitomicaceae bacterium
CCGATCGTTGCTCCTGAAGTAACTGAGGATGCTGGTGCTGGAGATTATATCTTCGAACCAAACAAATCAGAGATCGTTGAGGACATCATTCCGAAATCACTTAAGATCCAGTTGTTCAAAGCATTCCTTGACTCACATGCATCAGAGCACGGTGCGCGTATGACAGCGATGCACAAAGCAACGGATAATGCATCTGATTTGAAACGTACGCTTACTCTTGATTACAACAAGGCCCGTCAGGCTGCCATTACAAACGAGATCCTAGAGATCGTTGGTGGTGCGGAAGCATTGAATGGGTAAAAGAATTCAATATTAAAAGAAGCCTTCCTATTTTAGGGAGGCTTTTTTGTATGCAGGAACTTTTGTTTTATATCGCATTGCCACTTACGGCGCTTTTATACGCCTCAGTGGGACATGGAGGCGCTAGCGGTTATCTTGCTTTGATGGCGTTGTTTTCATTCGCGCCAGAAGAAATGAGACCAACAGCACTGGTTCTGAATCTTTTTGTTGCCGGAGTTTCATTCATACAGTTTGCTCTACAAGGCCATTTTCAATGGAGGCTGTTCTTAGCGTTTGCTGTTTTATCGATTCCTGCAGCATTTTTAGGTGGGCAGCTGCACATTGACCCTAAATGGTACAAGATCATCTTGGGAGGCTTCTTATTGATCGCTACGGCAAGAATGCTGGGAGTCTTCGGGACAGAAAAGCAAGCAGATAGAAATGTCTCGTTGCCGATAGGTTTATTGATCGGTTCCGCAATAGGTTTCTTATCCGGTTTAATAGGAATAGGTGGAGGTATTATACTCAGCCCGGTGATACTAGTGCTCGGTTGGGGTAATGCGAAACAAGCAGCAGCAACGTCAGCACTTTTTATTTGGGTGAATTCAGCTTCAGGACTAATGGGTCAGTGGAGCTCTGGGGTCACCTTCTCTCATGAGTTATGGTTATTAGTTGGTTTGGCTATAATTGGCGGCTTTACCGGTGCCTATTTTGGAAGTAAAGTGCTCAATGATCAGAAACTCAGGTTTGTTTTGGGATTCGTTTTGGTTCTGGCAAGCTTAAAGTTGTTCTTTATTTGAGATGTCCTTGTAAACCCCTATACATACCTACCATTTCTAAACCAGTGATTTCAGTGCTATCAGTATAAATGATCTCACCCTTTTTGTTTTTCATAACAATTTCTAACCGTGAATCGATGCTTTCCGCAATCCTTCGATCCATTGTCCCTTCAACAGGTGCTTGAAGCAATCCTGAGTTACTCGAACGTGCTGTAATTTCGAAAAGATATTTGCGGTTTTTAATACTTATGTGGACATCATTTGAATCCGAAAACTCTACATCCATTTTAGTGGAACGATAGGTAGCGAAATGATGGATCTCACCTTCATGATAGAAGAACCCAAGAAACCCATTAAATGATTTGCCTAGCCACGGAATGTTAGCAATTGAAAGCATAAATGAACTGCTGTCATTCTGAAAATGATTGCTCTGTATCCACACCCAGGAAGAAGGCATACTCGATCCCCAATCCTTTTCGATGTAACCCTTACCGTTGTTGAAATCGAATGCCTCCGAGTTCATTGTTATTGACCCTTTAAGATCATTCGTTAAGCTGACAACACCATGATAGCATTCCATAAAAGGCACGAATCTATACCACCCCATAATACCTGGATTGGTCAATCTTTTCGATCTGTATTTTGTGATCCCATTCATATGGACAGTTCCTGAGATGACACTCTCATTCTGCCGAATATTCAGTGAAATGCTATCCTTTGAAAAGTAATTGTCACCTATGCGAATGGCGAATTCCTTTTTGGAAAAGTAGAAATCGTCAATTGAATATGTGAAGTATTTGGTATCTGCTGTTTTACCGTTGATCACTTGAATAAAGGCGGTCTTCTCATTACCATTTTTGGAGAGAGAAATACCTGGTATAACACTCAGAATTTCTTCTCCATCCTCCCCGACCATCTTAAAATACCACCCTTCGAAATAGTTCTTTTTCTTTTTGTTTCCTTGAAAAATAGTCGTGTTTCCTGCTTTCTTTAGGTTGTAGCAAGGGATGAATTTGTGCTGGGAAAATTGAATTTCTTTTTTCAGTTGTTGCCCTGCAGATTCCAATACGACCAAGAACAAAACAATTACTGAGAGCAGGTAATTCATGACGTTAAATTATGAATTTTAATTTGACCTCATGAGTTGAGTGATAAGCTTGTGAGCGGAAGAGTTCTGTTTGATGAAAACGTGAACCTTGTTCATCTTTTGTTCGAATTCAACGAACCCTTCTTTTGTTTCGAGAGGGTTTTCGGAATATCTTATTAAGATGTCTTCGCCTACATAAACTTCATACGCTTGATGGGAGTTTTCGCCCATAAGGATAGGGTCTCTGAAAATGGGAGTTCCTGTTTCTTTGTATGCCGTTATGAGAGAATCGAAGTAGGGAAGTAACGCTTTGTTGATTTTCGTGAGGTAGGCATATTGCCGCGCAATTGAATCATTGGAATATACTTGAAGACTGTGTTCAGGAGAAAGTCCTTCGTGCGTGCGAAATACAGGTGTAAAGGCTTCAAGTCGCATCCAGTCGATCAATAACTCTTCAGTACGATTTACCTTGGGAAGAATAGGTATGCTTATTTCGGAATACCCGCCTACGTCGGAATGCACGGGCGGTAGACCGGAAAGTCCTGAAGATCGCATTGCATTGATAACAGAAGGCAAACCGTCATTTAATCCATAGTCAACAGTTTGATCTCCGAGCCAGGATAATTGTGTATGATGAGCAGTACCGTTTACTCCAGATCTGTGAAAGAAGAACATTTCATTGTTATGTTCGCTTACCACCTCATGATTCAATTGGATCCATAGATCTAAGTATCGATTGTGGTCATTACTTCCTTCTATCATATTTTCGGCATCCAGCCACTCTCCAAAATCAGACATCCAACCGTCAAATCCGTTTTGAATGAGATTCTTTTTGATAATCCCTTTCATCCAATTTCGTGCATCAGGATTAAACATATCAAGCATATATCCATCGATCCCGCCAAAATCGAAATGTCCTTTTTTGGAGTCTTTATTTTGGATCAGATACCCTTTAGAAAGTCCCTCTTTGGCATATGCACAGTCGGCTACGAAAAATGGATTGATATAACCGAGTAATTTGACATTGTGGGCGGATTTCAATGCATCAATGGAAGGGTATTGTGTGGTATCCAGCTGCCATGTCCAGTTTAACCGTGAACCGAAATTCGTTTTCTTTTTGCCTACCCAGTCCTGGATCCAGATAGCATTGATCTCTGCTCCCTGTGTTTTTACTTTGGCATACTTTTCCGTCACATTTTCTGCTCCTCCTTGTACGCCAAGAATTGCTCCGTTCGCCCAGGAAGGATAAGCTGTTCCGCGCCCGTTTTTAGCATTGAATGCTTGAATAATGTCTAATTGATCTTCCTCTTCATAGA
>JBMSGX010000239.1:0-3429 GCA_049416285.1 Crocinitomicaceae bacterium
AAATCGAAATGGAACCAGATCTGATCAAGCATGATCATTGGCAAGCCATCTTCTTCCAAACGGAACCAGATCCGGGTAAACGTAATGAAGTTAAATGTTATGAAGATCTTCCAGAAGTGTGTGATCCACCATTTGGATTCTTCATACGGACTGATCCTTTTCCAGTATTTGTAGATCACTAAGGCAACACCGTTCATTGCTCCCCAGATCACGAAGTTCTCACTTGCTCCGTGCCAGAGCCCACCCACAACCATTGTGATCAATAGGTTGAGATCGCGATGGACATATTTCTTAAAGTTAGGAATGAGCAAGTAACCGATCATGTACAATGCACCCAGTCCTATGTAAATGAAGAGTAGCTCATACCATTGGGTGATGAAGATCAGGAAGACAAAAATGATAGAGATCGCAATGTAAGTTCCTACTCCTCCAGTACGGTTTCCTCCTAATGGAATATACAAGTAATCGCGAAGCCAGGATCCTAGTGATTTGTGCCATCTTCGCCAGAATTCAGCTACGTTACGCGCTTTATATGGAGAGTCGAAATTCTCTTTGATCTTGAATCCCATCAAGCGAGAAAGACCAATGGCGATGTCTGTATAACCCGAGAAGTCACCGTAGATCTGAAGTGAATAACCCCACATGGCCAACACACTTACAAAGCCCGGATAGGCATCAGGTGCATCGGCTACTTTATCAATAAAATGTACGGCGATGTAATCGGCAAGAATGAGCTTCTTAAGTAATCCTTTTACGATTTGAATCACAGACCAACTGAAGTCGTTTTTATCTAACTGGAATGGCTGTCTTATCTGCGGGATGAAGTCACGGGCGCGTACAATAGGTCCCGCCACCAATTGCGGGAAGAAAGTCACGAAGAAGGTGTAATCAAAGAAGTTCTTTACCGGTTTGATCTCTTCTCGGTAAATATCAACTACGTAGCTAATACTTTGGAAAGTGAAGAATGAAACTCCCACAGGAAGGAATATCTTGAGCTCAAATACGTCTTCACTAAAGAAACCGTTACCCCATTGTGCGAACTTGTTTACGATCTCATAATCCGTCTCGAACATAGCATTGAACGAATCCGTGAAGAAGTAGGCGTATTTAAAATAGCCTAATATGAGGAGGTTAAAGATGGCGGAAATGGCAATGACCCATTTTTTAGAAAGTTTCTTTTCCCGGGTATAGATCATTTGACCGAGTGCAAAATTGACGACCAAACTCAATCCAAGCAATAGCACATAAAGCCCTGAAGTCTTGAAGTAGAAGAACAGGCTTATGATCGTTAAGAAGATACTTCTTGCCAGGAAGTGTTTATGAATAAATGAAAACACAACCATCACTACTAGGAAGAATAACCAGAAATCCAACTGTGTAAAGATCAACGGATCTTCACTATTGAATGACGGATAAAATATGTTGATCAGTCTTTCCACTATTGAGTTGTGTAATGTTGCATTTGTTCTAAAAACTTCATGAATCCATCGACATAAAGGTCACCTTTGAAATGGTACCCTTCAAAGGTGAAATGTACAAGATCGCTGCGCATCAATTTTTTGTATTTCCAGGTTTTACTTGAACCAAGTCCACCCATAATGCCATAGAAATCCCAAACTGCCATATCGTACTGTTCAGCAAGCTCAATGATCACGGTGCGTTCTTTTGCGATGTTCTTGTTGAGGTATTTTCTTCGGTAATACGAATCATTTGGAACTGTCAATAGCAATGCGCAATTAGGATTTGCGTTCAACACGATCTTCATCATTGCCTCCAGATTGTCCTTGTATTTTTGAGGGTCAAATGAACTGTTTGGAACATTTCCGTCATTCGTACCAACAGAAAAGGCAAAGAAATCCGGTGGATACTGTTTCAACTGCTCTTCGAAGCGCACATTGTCTAGGTAGGTGTATAATCCAGCACCGTTAATTCCAATGCTCGTGTAAGAAACACCTGGATTGTCATTCATGAGTAAGAACCCGTAGATCTCAAGCTCTGGGGCATACCATCCTTTGCGTGAAAACTGCAAGTCAAATTCCTCTAAGCCATCAGTGAAATAGATATCAGTTGCACCGATTCCCGGATCATGTTCAGTGCGAGTTACTAAAATCTCTTCATCGCCGAAATGAATGAAATACGGGAATTCACCTTTATTATGGAAAATGCGAATATGATTGAATGGAGGCTTTACTTCTGTTCTGTCGTATTTAAAATTGATCTGGATGACCGAATCATTACACATGGTAACTGCACCAAGTACGCCGTAATCATGTTCTGTGTATTTCCTTGGTTTGTGCGAAACACAGCGGTATCCGTCCCATCTATTCGGAGAGCTGAATTCGTAGTTACCAGGATTGTTTGTTTGTGCAAGGTCGAAGGGAAACACCCAGCCCCGTTCTCCTTCAATTCCTTTCCAGTTGGTTTGCATGAATGTGCGTACATCATGCGTGTATATATCCGCTTGTAGGTGCGATCCACCAATGTGATACATGTTTACCTTACCCTCCTTCTTATTGAGTATCTCAGTGAATTTTTGATAAAACAATTCAAAGTTCTGACTGCGGTCAGAATAGAAGCGATAGTTGTTCATGGAGTAATCGACAAATGGATGGACACTACGCATGTTTGTATCCATTATCGCAAAGTCTGGGAAGCAATATGTCCCTAGTGAAGAGTATGAATTCGTTGAATCACATGGAAGTTGTTTCAATGAGTCCAGATAGGTCATGATGTCCAATGTGTCATCAGCTGTGAGCGCCAATGTATCAGGGTCATCTCCTGAAATAAACCGTAAAGTATCCTCTTCCTGACCAAAAACGGGAAGGCAAAACAGAAAAAACGTTATGATGGTAAGAAGCCTCATTTACCGTTTGATTTTACCCATTTTCCGTATTCTGCCATTAGTGCTTCATAGAAGAACTGAGATGCGATCTTGGCCCCTGCATTGCTAAAGTGAATGTAATCCTGAGCAGCTAGTTTTTGCTCTACCCAGGCGGGCATTGAATTGGCTCCACCCATAGCCGAATAAAGATCCCAATAAGCACTTCCAGTCTCCTCTGATACTGCCTTCAAAGTTTCCACGCAATAAGGGAGGAATTTATAGGTCTGATGGACGCCTTCAACTAGTTCCGACATATCACTCGGTCCAATTACAACTATTGCGCTGTTCGGACGTAATTTCTTCACTGTATAGATTTGACTCTTGAAGAATCGAGCGAATCTTTCAACCTTTGAACTGTCTGTAAAGAATGGAATTGCATTTCCTCCAAATTGAAGAATGATAAGCTCTGCATTCATTTGATCGAACATTGGGCGCAATGTACCATGATCGATCTTACCCCAGATCGTTCCTGAGGACCCTCGCATTCCAATGTTCGTGACTTGAACACCGTAGTCTCCTTCCAATGAGAAACCGCAAAAATTAGGACA
>JBMSGX010000240.1:0-3408 GCA_049416285.1 Crocinitomicaceae bacterium
TGTACGGAACAACTGAAGAGCTATTCTTCGTGAACTGGGATCTTGGTGGACCATACTGGATGAAAAATAATAAGGATACTCAAAAGGCATACACGTTATTCAACCCGGTTGAGCACGTTGAAAAATGGGACAGTCCAATTATGATCATACAAGGTGGACTTGATTTCAGAGTGCCAATTGGACAAGGACTGGAAGCATTCCAAGCTGCACAGCTTCAAGGACTGAACAGTAGATTGCTTTATTTCCCGGAAGAAAATCACTGGGTACTGGATTATCAGAACAGTTTGATCTGGCACAAAGAATTCTACAAGTGGCTGGAGGAAACGCTCTAAAGCATAACTTATTCTTGATCCATGCGTAGTAAGAATTAAC
Source organism: Crocinitomicaceae bacterium (assembly GCA_049416285.1). Taxonomy (GTDB): domain Bacteria; phylum Bacteroidota; class Bacteroidia; order Flavobacteriales_D; family Crocinitomicaceae; genus UBA4466. The sequence continues at coordinate 373 of JBMSGX010000240.1, forward strand.
ACATTAATAAGCACCTTCCGATATGAAGAAAAAATTCCTATCCGACATTGAGATCGCACAGCAGTGCAAAATGAACCATATTAAAGATATCGCAGCAAAGCTGGGAATCGAAGAAGATGACTTGGAAATGTACGGAAAGTACAAAGCCAAGCTACCATTGAAGTTCATTGATGAAAAGAAGATAAAGTCTAATCATCTGATCTTGGTAACTGCCATGACTCCAACTCCTGCGGGAGAAGGAAAAACTACAACGTCAATTGGTCTGACGGAAGGAATGAACAAGATCGGAAAGAAAACGACCGTGGTATTGCGTGAGCCATCTCTCGGACCGGTATTCGGCATTAAAGGAGGTGCTGCCGGTGGTGGACACTCGCAAGTTGTACCAATGGAGGATATCAACCTTCACTTTACTGGTGACTTTGCTGCAGTGGAGAAGGCAAATAACTTACTTTCCGCATTGATCGATAATAACATTCAAAGCAAAACTAGAAGCTTAGGAATTGACCCGAGAACGATCGCATGGAAACGTGTAATGGACATGAATGACCGTGCTTTACGTGACATCGTGATTGGATTAGGCGGAACAGGAAATGGAATTCCGAGAGAAGACGGATTCAACATTACGCCTGCATCTGAGGTGATGGCCATTTTATGTATGGCAGAAGATTTTGAAGATCTAAAACGTCGTTTAGGAAACATCTATGTAGGATTAACATTCGACAAGAAGCCAGTTTACGCGAAAGACTTAAAAGCTGAAAATGCCATGGCGATCCTACTGAAGGATGCTGTGAAGCCAAACCTTGTTCAAACAATGGAGGGTAATCCTGCTATCATTCACGGAGGACCGTTTGCAAATATTGCGCAAGGAACGAATACTATTCTTGCAACGAAAATGGGACTTTCGATCTCAGATTATGTTGTAACAGAAGCAGGCTTTGGTGCAGATCTTGGAGCTGAGAAGTTCCTAAATATCAAATGTGTTTCAGGTGGATTGAAACCTGAAGCAGTAGTTGTGGTAGCAACCGTTCGTGCATTGCGTCACCACGGTGGAGCAACAGCAGATGAATACAATACACCAAGTGTAGAACGTGTATCTGCAGGATTTGCAAATCTTGAGAAGCACATTGAAAATGTGAAGAAATTCGGATTAAACCCGGTAGTTGCGATCAATGCATTCCCAACGGACACAAATGAAGAAGTGAAGCTTGTTCAGAATAAGTGTGCGAAAATGGGTGTTCAGGCGATCGTAGCCAAAGGATGGGCTGACGGTGGAAAAGGAATGACCAATCTTGCGGAAGCCGTAGTTGCGGAGATCGAATCAGGAAAGAATAATTTCGAGTCATTGTACGACTGGCATATATCCATTAAAGATAAGATCGAAACGATAGCAAGTGAGATCTACGGTGCTGATGGCGTTGACTATTCAAAGCAGGCATTAACAGACCTTGCAAAAATCGATCAGCTTGGATTAAACGAGCTACCGATTTGTATGGCAAAGACGCAGAAGTCGTTCTCAGATAACGACAAATTGCTAGGAAGACCTGATCATTTCAGAATTACGGTGCGTGAATTTGAATTTGCTGCAGGTGCAGGATTCGTAATTCCAATCCTTGGTAAAATGATGCGTATGCCTGGATTGCCAGCTGTGCCGGCTTCTGAAGGAATGTCGATCGACAATAATGGTAAGATCTCAGGGTTGTCTTAGTCAATGTCAGTTATAGTCAACAAAATATTAAATCGAGGGGTTCTTGAATCCGATAACCCAACACTGAAAAGACAAAAAAATGTTTTCAATGGCATTACCTTAGTCGGAGGGCTAACAGCAATACCACAGGTATTTATGCTATATCCCTATGATTTGATAAGCTCATTAGTATTTGCTTTATGGGGTATTATCTCAATAATCTTATTGCTCCTACATGGAAAATTGAACTTTAAAACCGTCCGTGATTTAACAATTTTTTCAGTCGCTATATTAGGGAACATTGGTGCATTGAGAATAGGACCGGAGTTATACCATCATTTTGCCTCGCTTGGACTGGTATTTGCCGCATTTCTACTTTACGACCTCAAAAAAGAAAAATGGTACCTGTTCATCTTGGTACTTATGCAAGCGATCACTTTCGTTTTAACTGAGTTTTCAGTATTTCAAGTTGCCGAAGTGAATGTCTCAAATATTTCTGCACATCGAAGTATAGTATTGATTGGAACACTGATTTTTCTCGTTATCGAGCTTTATTTATTTAAGGATATAATTGAGCGTTCGGAAGCCAAAGTGATTCAGGAATTACAAAAAAGCAATAATGAAAAGGATATTCTTCTAAAAGAGATACATCACCGTGTTAAAAATAATCTTCAATTACTGAGTAGTTTGATACGATTGAGGATGAATTCAGAAGGGAATAGTATCGCCGAAGAACAACTTAGAGACATTAACAGTAGAATCAGATCAATTGCCCTTTTACATAATAAGGTTTACCTGAATGAATCTATACAATACATTGAATTTGAACTTTTCGTAACTGACCTGTTCAATGAATTAAAAATGAACATTGATTATAAAGATGATCTGAAGATCAATGTTGATTCAGACCTGAAGGAAACTAACTTAAATAACATGGTTCCTTTGGCACTCATTTTAAATGAGCTGATTACCAATTCCTTCAAACATGGAATGAAGGATAATGATAAAAAGGAAATTTTCATCAAGATCAAACGGGTCGAGCTAAACACTTACAAAATGTTATACTCAGATTCTGGTGTATGGAAGGAACAACCATCTGAAACTAATTCAATGGGGTTATCTCTTATAAACTCATTGAGTGAACAGCTTGATGGAAGTTTTGAAATATTGGATACTGACAACACAAAAAGAAAAATATCTCAGATCATTTTTACCATCAGCTGATGATTATAGATTAACGATAATGAGAATTACCAATCGTTCCTTTTCTAACAAAATCATTGCCACATTACTATTATGTTTATTCGTAGTCGGATGCAGAGTTTCAAAGAACAAAACCTTCACCATCAGTC
>JBMSGX010000241.1:0-3406 GCA_049416285.1 Crocinitomicaceae bacterium
AAAAAGAATGGAAGCAATACAGTAGATGGTGCTGTTGCTTTTGAGCTTTATGATACTTACGGATTCCCAATTGACCTTACATCTTTGATCGCAAGAGAAAACGGATTATCTGTGGATGAGAAAGGATTCGAATCAGAGCTATTAAAGCAAAAAGAGCGATCAAGAGCGGCTACCGCAATCGAAACCGATGACTGGGTTATTTTATCTGACGATACAGTTGAAGAATTCATCGGTTACGACCATCTTTCTACGAATGTGAAGATCGTTAAGTACAGAAAGGTGATCCAAAAGCAAAAAGAACTTTATCAGGTTGTCTTTAACCTGACTCCTTTCTATCCTGAAGGTGGAGGACAAGTTGGTGATACAGGCTGTATTGAAGTAAATGGAAAGAAGAACTATATCATTGATACGAAGAAGGAAAACAACCTCATCATTCATATCATGAAGGATCTTCCGGAAGATACGGGTGCTACATTCCTGGCATCGGTTGATGAAGGAAAAAGAGAGCGTTCCGCAAAAAATCACAGTGCCACTCACCTATTACACCATGCTTTGCGTGAAGTTTTAGGAGATCACGTTGAGCAGAAAGGGTCACTTGTTGCACCTGATTACCTAAGATTTGACTTCTCTCATTTCAGCAAAGTGACTGATGAAGAGCTTGATCAGATCCAATGGAAGGTTCGTGAGAACATTCGTCAAAACATTGCGCTTGATGAGCATAGAAATATTCCGATCGACAATGCAATGGACATGGGAGCTATGGCATTATTCGGAGAGAAATACGGTGACACTGTTCGTGTGATCAAATTCGGTAATTCAGTGGAATTATGTGGAGGAACACACGTGAAAGCAACAGGTGACATCGGTTTGTTTGTGATCACTTCTGAATCCGCTGTTGCGGCGGGAGTTAGACGAATCGAGGCTATCTCATCTGTGAAGGCAGAAGAATACTATCAGGAAAAAGCGGACATGCTGGATGCCGTGCATTCGACGTTGAAAAACCCGAAGGACGTATTGAAAGCCATCAACGATCTTATTACAAAGAACGGTCAGCTTTCGAAGCAGATCGAAGCATTCGAAAAGGATCGTGCTAAAATGGTGAAGGCTGATTTGAAAGGAAAGATCCGAAACGAAAAAGGTGCTAATATCCTGACCGATGTAGTTGAGTTGGATGGTGGTTCTATCAAGGACATCCTATTCCAGCTAAAGGGCGAGGTAGACAACTTCGTGGGAGTTCTTGGTGGTGTTGCAGACGGAAAATGTACGCTAAGTATTATTGCCTCAGACGATATTGTGGCAAGTAAAGACTTCAACGCAGGATCGATAATTAGAGAAGTATCCAAACACATCCAAGGTGGAGGTGGTGGACAAGCCTTCTTCGCAACTGCTGGTGGTAAAAATCCTGATGGATTGAACGCCGCGATCGAAGATGTCATCAACAAACTATAAACATTGAGTCGTAAGAAAGTTCTTTTGATCACCTATTATTGGCCGCCTTCCGGTGGAGCTGGTGTACACAGGTGGTTACGATTTTCTAAATACTTTAATGAAAACGATGTTGATCTAACCGTTTATTGTCCTGAGGATGGAGCGTGGCCGGTTATCGATGAAGCACTCGAAGCAGAAGTTCCTGATTCGATCAATGTGATCAGGCGAAAGATATTTGAACCTCAAAAGTTCTTATCAGGCGGTTCCACAGGTGTTGGTTTTACCGAAGAAAAAAAGGCTTCATTGATCAAGAAAATGATCATTTGGATTCGAGGAAACATGTTCATTCCGGATTCTCGTGTGTTTTGGATCAAACCAAGTATTAAATACTTAGATACGTATTTGAAAGAGCATCCTGAGATCACGACCGTGATTTCAACAGGTCCTCCACATAGCTTACATTTGATCGCTTCAAAGCTTAAGAAAAAGCATAAGGTTCAATGGATCGCAGATTTTCGTGACCCTTGGACACAGATCGATTTTTACGAGAAGTTATTGCCTGGAAAACGTGCCGACAACAAACACAAAAAACTCGAAAAGGAAGTTCTTTCAGAAGCCGACGAAGTGATCACAGTAAGTGATTCTTGTGCTGAAGGTCTTAACGCTATCGTCCCGCGTAAATACCATGTAATCACGAACGGATTCGAGTTTCCTGAGTTCGATGAAAATAAAGTTCAACTGGATGAAAAGTTCACGATAGCTCATTTTGGTTCAATGCCCGAAGCACGCAATCCGAAAGCACTTTGGAGAGCACTTCAGATGCTGACCGAAGAAATTCCTGCAATGAAAAAAGACCTGGAAGTGCGTCTCACAGGAACAGTTGATCACAAAGTTCTAGCAGATGCTGAAAAGTATGGTGTTCATGACTTTGTAAGACTGATGGAACCTGTTTCACACAAAGAGAGCATTCAGCGTCAACGTGCATCGCAAATCCTTTTGTTAGTCGCTAACAATACAGGAAACGTCAAAGGTATCTTAACCGGAAAGTTCTTTGAATATCTTGGAGCAAAACGTCCTATCATTGCCATTGGATTAAAAGATGGTGACCTCGATCATGCGATGACGGATACCAATGCAGGTCGGTTCACAGATTTCGATGATGCAGAACCATTGAAATTATGGATAGCTGATGCATACGTGAAATACAACGCAGGTAAACTAACTTCCACTACTCAAAATACAGATCAATATAATTCGCGGAATCTTGTAAAACACGTTATTACGTGTATACGATAGTTAGCGATATTTAAAAAATAATTTTTTTTCATGAAGAATACTATTTCGATTCCGTTCCTAAAAATTATACCCGTAATAATTATCTTTTTTACTTTCAGCAATATAACCACAGCTCAAAATGAACTAGGTAGGGTTAATCTATATACCCAATTTGGAGCTGTGCCAGGATTGGAAGCAACCGTAAATGTTGAGATGCGTTTATACTCAGGAAATAAGGTTACGTGGTATGGCAGAGCTGGTGGTGGATTTGGAGGAGTCCTTATAGCAACTGGGGGACCTGGAGGTTTAGCTGCAATTACAATGCTCACCGGAAAAAACAATAATCACTTTGAGCTAAATGGGGGCATTTTTATTGGCCATGATGAATATTATAACGATACGTTTTATTTGCCAATACTAGATTTGGGATACCGATATCAAAAACCTGCTGGTGGTTTTCTTTTCAAGGCAAAGATTGGAATATTAGGCTTGGGATTTGGTTTAGGTTATGCATTTAAATCAAGAAGTTAACATCTAACAACTTCTGTAAACAACGCCCAAAAGGTATTTAATGGCAGAAATAGATTTGCGTATAACAACACCTGTAATCCGCCACCAGTCAATATTCAATAAATTCAAAATCCACAATCATGAAATCAAAATGGAATAAGTTTCACTTAACATTAAAAATAGGATTAATCTT
>JBMSGX010000242.1:0-3366 GCA_049416285.1 Crocinitomicaceae bacterium
AAGAAAGAAGCACGAAAAATGATGCCGTATAACCGACATACTCAATACTCCACATTAAATTTTTTATTTAAGATTGATCCCCAGCTCGTCTAATTGCTCCTGATCCAAAGGCGACGGTGCATCGATCATCACATCTCTTCCTGAATTATTTTTCGGGAATGCAATGTAATCTCTGATAGACTCCGATCCACCCATAGTCGCAACCAAACGATCAAGTCCGAATGCAAGCCCTCCGTGCGGTGGTGCTCCATATTCAAATGCCGACATTAAGAATCCAAATTGTGCTTCTGCTTCTTCTTTCGAGAAACCAAGCAAGTCAAACATTCTTGACTGTAAGTCTCTGTCATGGATTCTTATAGAACCCCCACCTAATTCAACGCCATTCATTGCAAGGTCATAGGCGTTCGCGCGCACTTTACCAGGATCCGAAGCGATCAAATGCATGTCCTCTGGCTTAGGAGACGTGAACGGGTGATGCATCGCATGGTAACGTTCTGAATCTTCATCCCACTCTAACAATGGGAAGTCCAACACCCAAAGCGGTTTAAACACATTCGGGTTTCTTAATCCAAGCTCGTTACCCATGTGCAGTCTAAGCTCATTCATTTGCTTTCTGGTAGTATTCAGGTCACCGCTCAATACGAGTAACAAATCACCCGGTTTCGCATTTGCTTTGTCTACCCACTCTTTCAAATCTTCCTGTGAATAGAATTTATCTACTGAAGACTTCAATGTTCCATCTTCATTGTACTTCACATATACCAACCCTTTAGCTCCGATCTGAGGACGCTTCACCCAATCAGTAAGGGCATCAAGTTGCTTTCTCGTATATACAGCACATTGCTCAGCATTGATCCCTAATACAACCTCAGCTGCATCGAATACGTTAAACCCTTTGCCTTGTGCAACGTCATTCAAGTTGACGAATTCCATTCCGAAGCGCATATCCGGCTTATCCGATCCAAAACGTTCCATTGCTTCCTCGTATGAAAGTCTTGGGAAAGCTCCTTCGAATTCAACACCACGAACTGTTTTGAACAGATGTTTGATCAACCCCTCGAATGTGTTCAATACATCCTCCTGCTCAACAAATGCCATTTCGCAGTCTATTTGCGTAAACTCTGGCTGACGGTCAGCTCTTAAGTCCTCGTCTCTAAAGCATTTCACGATCTGATAATAACGATCAAATCCAGATACCATCAATAGCTGTTTAAATGTCTGCGGTGATTGTGGAAGCGCGTAAAACTGACCTTCATTCATACGGCTGGGTACAACAAAGTCTCTTGCTCCCTCAGGTGTAGACTTGATCAATACAGGTGTTTCTACATCCAAAAACCCTACATCATCCAAGTATTTTCTAGTCTCTAATGCCACCTTGTTTCTAAGCATCAGCTTATTCTGAACAGGTTTTCTTCTTAAGTCGAGGTATCTGTATTGCATACGCAAATCCTCTCCCCCGTCAGTTTCATCTTCAATTGTAAACGGAGGTGTTTTCGAAGCATTTAAAATGTCCAATTTAGACACTTTGATCTCAACTTCTCCCGTTGGGATGTTCATGTTCTTACTGGCTCTTTCGATCACCTCTCCTTCTATCTGGATCACAAATTCTCGCCCAAGCTTTCTCGCTTTTTCACACAGGTCTTTGTTCTCCTCCATATTGAATGCTAACTGTGTGATCCCGTAGCGGTCACGTAAGTCAACAAACGTCATTCCTCCCAGGTCTCTTGACTTCTGTACCCATCCTGCCAGTGTTACCTTTTCTCCTATGTTTTCAGTGCGTAATTCACCGCACGTATGTGATCTATACATGTCTTCGATTGAAAATTTCGTGCAAAAATAGACTTATAATGGGATATTCCCGTGTTTCTTCAATGGCAATGCTTCAGCTTTGTTTTCAAGCATTCTAAATCCAGCGATAACTTTATCTCTCGTCTCTTCCGGAAGGATCACCTCATCGATAATACCTCTTTCAGCAGCTCTGTATGGATTCGCGAACATATCCGCATACTCATCCTCCTTCTCTTTATGCTTCACTGCAGCATCTTCAGCTGACGCAATTTCCTTTCTAAAGATGATCTCCGCTGCGCCTTTCGCTCCCATTACAGCGATTTCAGATGTTGGCCAAGCAAAGCTCAAATCTGCACCTACACTCTTCGAGTTCATTACGCAGTATGCACCACCGTATGCTTTTCTTGTAATTACTGTAATTCTTGGTACAGTAGCCTCTGAGAATGCATAAAGCAATTTCGCTCCGTGCGAGATAATTCCTCTCCATTCCTGATCCGTACCAGGTAAGAATCCAGGTACATCTTCAAATACCAGTAATGGAATGTTGAAGGCATCACAGAAACGAACAAAACGTGCTCCTTTACGAGAAGAATCAATGTCTAATACTCCTGCCATGGATGCCGGTTGGTTAGCCACAACTCCTACTGTTTTACCCTCAATACGTGCAAAACCAACAACAATGTTCTTTGCATAATCTTCATGTACTTCTCTGAAACTATTATCATCGATCACACAATCGACTACTTTACGAATATCGTAAGGAAGTGTGCTGTTAGCGGGTAAGATCGTTCCAATAGTTGTGCGCTTCGATTCATTGAATTCAAAAACCTCTGGTTCCGGTGCCAATTCGTTACAGTTTTGCGGCATGTACGTAAGAAGGTCACGTACCTTCTTTAGTGCCTCGACATCATTTCCAGCAGTAAAGTGGTTCACCCCAGACTTCTCAGCATGAGCTTTTGCACCACCGAGATCCTCTGAAGTTACTTCTTCATGTGTTACTGTCTTCACAACGTTTGGGCCTGTGACAAACATGTATGAAGTATCTTCTACCATCACAACAAAATCTGTTAAAGCCGGTGAATAAACTGCTCCTCCGGCACAAGGTCCCATGATCACACTCAACTGTGGTATAACTCCTGATGCTCTCGTGTTTCTGAAGAAAATATCTGCATATCCTGACAGTGAAACTACTCCCTCCTGAATACGCGCTCCTCCTGAATCATTTAACCCAATCAAAGGTGCACCATTCTTCATCGCCATATCCATAATACGGCAGATCTTCGCTGCATGTGTTTCTGAAAGTGAACCTCCCAATACGGTGAAGTCCTGTGAGAAAACATAGATCAGTCTTCCGTGAACTTTTCCATAACCGGTAACAACACCGTCTCCCGGTATTTTATTTTTATCCAATCCGAAAGAAGTGGAACGATGCTCTACGAACATTCCGATCTCCTGAAATGTACCTTCATCAAGCAATAGCGTAATTCGCTCTCTAGCCGTCAGTTTCTTCTGACTATGCTGCTTTTCGATCCTAGCTTCTCCTCCTCCTTTTTTTGAGGACTCTCTTCTTTCAAGTAA
>JBMSGX010000243.1:0-3346 GCA_049416285.1 Crocinitomicaceae bacterium
ACAGTATTCACTGGCTGGATCATCAGGTACACCACAATACTTCCCATAAGAAGGGTCATTCCCGTCCAAAGAATGTCTCTCTTCTTAGAGATCGGCAAATGCTTCTCAATGTCCTTGAAGTACTCTTTCTTGTACTCAAAGGTCATATCACCCGCACTGTCGCTAAACAACTTGTCTAACTCCTCATCCGTCCAACTCATATTACCATTCGTTTCGTTCTACTCTCTAGTTTCTCCAATTTCTCTCTCAGCATTTTTCTGGCTGTTGAAAGGTGCCATTTTGAAGTCCCATCAGACATACCCAAAATGTCACCAATTTCTTTATGTGAATAACCATCGATCACATACATATTGAATACCGTTGCAGTGGTTTCCGGAAGCTCTTTGATCAAAGCAAAGATGTTTTCACACCCTAAATTACTTTCAGCATCGTTCTTGGTTCCCACAGAATAAAAGTCCAATTCTCTTTCATTGTCACTTTTCGTAACACGTTCATTGTACTTCTTGTTCTTTCTGTACTCATCGATGAGACTATTCACCATTATTCTTCTGAACCAGGCGTTGTAATTTACTTCACCCTCCAGCTTTTCGAGGCCTTTCAGAATTTTTATGAAACCGTTGTTGTAGGCGGCGCGAGCGTCTTCTTCGTTTTTGTTATATCGAAAACAAACAGGCATCAGAAGATGGAAGCAATACTCGTAAAGAGTATTGATCGCCTTTCGATCATCTTCCCTGCATGCATTGATCATTTCAGGAGTGACCTCGACCGATTTTTTTAGTCTTCTGATCTTCATTTATGAATATTTGTCCACTCTACATAACGCCTCTCTCCACGATTCCTTACATTTAAGACGTTACTATTTTTGAAAAGGTTGGTAATAAATTACGATAAATTATTCATTTCATGAAACTGTATCTACTCCGACACGCCAAGACAAACCAGCAATCACCTACAGGAAAAGATTTCGATCGCAGACTCCTTCCTAAGGGACATGCGCAATGTGCACTTATGCAAAAGCACCTTCAAGGAGCTAATGAAGTATATATTTTGTGCAGCAGTGCCCAACGAACGCGTGAGACTTTGGAAGGAATAGATCTAACAATCATGGATATAGAATTCCGTGATGATCTCTATTTGTGCAGTCGGGATACGTTGCTTAAGGCAATTTGGGAATGCAAAAGTGATAAAGACCTCATGATCATCGGGCATAACTTTGGAATCTCTGATCTAGCTGAATACCTCTTGGAAGACTACATTGAAATGCGCACCTGCGAGCTTTTAGTATTCAATTTTGAGATCGACACCTGGCAAGAAGTTTCTAAGGGTCTTGGCGATTTGATTGATCGCTACCGTCCTGTTCCGAAGGGTTTTTAGTCTGTTTGTAGTGATAAACGATCTTCACAGGTTCATTCTGTTCCTTTAGCTGTTCCTCAAGCATTTTTTTTCGCTCTTCCTGCTGACGCAGCATCTCATTATACTGACCTTCCAGATCAGGTGGTTCAATCCCCATTTCTTTTTCGATCTCATACTGATATTTCGGGCGTTGCGGCCCCTTCTTTCTGAAGATTACAGCTAACACAATCCCTGTTACCAGACCCGATAAATGCCCTTCCCAGGAAACATGCGTTTCCATAGGAAAGATTCCCCAGATCATCGAACCGTACAGAAATGCAACGAATAGGGAGATTCCCTGCAATGGTAAATATCTACGAAGGACTCCTGAAGTAAAAAGGAATCCTGCTAATGCATATATCACGCCACTCATACCAATGTGATAAGAATTGGTATCTGTTGCAAACAACCAGAGCCCAACCCCCGTGAAAAGCCAAGAAAATGCAAACACTCTCAATGCGATCGACCGGTAATAAAAGATCAGTGTTCCCAATAGAATTAAGGTCGGGAAAGAATTATTTACGATGTGCGCCCAGTCTACTTTACTATGTAAAAGTGGCATAAACAGAATCCCTTTCAACGCCTCCAGATTCTTAGGTCTAACACCGAACTTATAAAAGTCTGCAGCAAAGAGATGATCTGCCCAAAACACCATCCACATCACCAAAACCAACAATACTGGGTAGATGAATGCTTCATAGCTGGAACCAAAAGGATGCCTTCTCATATGGGCTTATTTGTCAAATGATATGCCATCTGAATTTTCTGACAGCATGACATTGTAAGGGGTGTAATAATGTGCTAAATTTGCAGTATGTCTGAGATTAGAAACAGAGTTAAAGAAAGTGGATTGATCTCTATGGATCTGGCTACCTTCGTCCCGACGGTAAACGCAGTAGAAATAGACCTTAAGGATCAATTATGGCAGGGGCTTGCATTGAAGGAAAAAGACTTTCGAAGCTGGATCAAAACCCATGATTGGGAGCAGTATTCCGGTAAGGCAGTCAATGTGACATGTTCAGCGGATGCAATCATTCCTACCTGGGCTTTCATGCTGGTCAGCTCTAAACTGCTTGAAGCCAATGCTTTTTCAGTGATCGGTGATCAAACAGAGCTTCAAAACGCACTCATTAAGCAAAAGATCAATGAACTCGATCTTAAGGAATTTGAAGATGGTCGAATCATTATCAAGGGATGTGCTGATGTGAAAGATCCGGCGTATGCGATGAGCGAACTGCTTAAAAAACTTCAGCCTGTGGCAAAATCGATCATGTACGGAGAGCCTTGCTCGACAGTGCCTCTATTTAAGCGCTGATCGTACTGAACTTAAAGCCTTTTGACTTCAGTGAGGCTATAACTTCTGGAAGTAATTGCTTAATTCTTTCATCGACCTTTTCATTGTCGTGAAAAACTAAAATATCGCCTGGTTTCACAGATGTCAGCTTGTCGATTATTTTCGATAGAGGGACGTTATTATCGAAGTCATATGATAACCAGCTCCACATTATTACTTTAGCATCCTTAGGCAGCTTAATTTTATGCAAAAGGGGTAATCTACCATAGGGCGGACGGAAAAGTTTTGAGTCAGAAAGTTCTATTGCTTCAAGCACTGATCTTGTGTAATCATCCCTCGAAGTTTTTGTCGCCTTCTCATGATCCATTGTATGAGAACCAAGTCCGTGTCCTTCTTCAAGGATCCTCTTTTTTAGTTCCGGATATTTGATCAGATTGCTACCAACGCAAAAGAAAGTTGCCCTTACGTCTTGTTGCTGAAGATAATCAAGCACCCACTGGGTCGTTTCAGTTGGGCCGTCATCAAAAGTCAGATAAACCGCCTCCCGATCCTTCATTCTCCAAATCCGATTGGGGAATGAAAGATCAAAAATTCGCGGATATCTAAATAATTTCATTGTTTATCAGGGTGCCGGCATCGGGATCATACCCGGTGTACCTG
>JBMSGX010000244.1:0-3281 GCA_049416285.1 Crocinitomicaceae bacterium
TATACATTGAGGTACGAAACCTCGGTTAATAATTAAAAATGAGGTGCAAAGATAATAAATTCCTTTATAAGGAAGCGAGAACGCAATTAATATTGAAAGAAAATTCAATTGCTCACTGAGCAAAGTGTTGCAAACCTCTGAAATAAAAGTTAATTTCAAGGCAAACTAACGCGACATTTTAATGAAAAGGCTTCTAATAGCAGCTTTGGCTATTTCCGGGATGACATACGGTCAAGGATATCAGGTCAATCTTCAAGGACAGATACAACAAGGAATGGGAAGTGCAGGCTCTGCTTTGCCCACGGGAGCATCATCTATGTTTTATAATCCTGGAGCATCTGCATTCGTAGATCACAATGATATCGAAATCGGAGCAACTGCAGTATTTGGAAATGTATTGTTTACGGATGCTAACAATGGGGAAAACTGGAGAACAAACTCACCCGTTGGAACCCCGTTTGCAGCTTATGGATTATTTAAGCCTAGTGACAGCAGTCGAATTAGTCTTGGCCTGGCCATATACACGCCATTCGGAAGCACGGTATCTTACGAGAGTGGATGGACAGGAAGATTCGCCCTGACAAGACTCGAGCTGATGTCGATATTCACTCAACCAACGGTATCATTCAAAATTTCAGATAAACTGAGTCTTGGTGCAGGAATTGTTTATAGCTATGGACGAGTTAATTTACAGCGAGACTTACCCATCACTTTTGCTAGTGGTGAGTACGCAAGTGTGGAGCTATCAGGGAAAGGACATGGTTTCGGATTTAATACCGGACTATATTTCAAACCGACGGATAAGCTATCATTTGGTATAAGCTATCGCTCTGAAATATCAATGAGTGTGGATGATGGTATAGCAACTTTCAACGTTCCTGAATCATTGGATGACAAATTCCCTGATGGGAACTTTTCTTCGTCACTGCCACTTCCAGAAGTTTTCACTCTTGGTATCGGAATTACTCCTAATGAGAAGCTAACTTTTGCCTTTGACGCTAACTACGTCGGCTGGGATGCATATGACACGTTGGCTTTCGATTATGAAGTCAATACTGAGTCATTGGAAGACACAAAGTCAGCGAGAAACTATGTAAGTGCTGTAGCAGCAAGAATTGGTGCACAATACGTTCTCCAAGAGAAATACTCTTTTCGTTTAGGAATGTCTTACGCCGTGAGCCCTGTTCAGTCAGGATACGTAACTCCTGAAACCCCCGACAATAACAGACTTAGTTATACAGCAGGTTTTGGCTACAGCTTTTTAGACAAATTTCGAGTGGACGCATCTCTGCTATTTACGAAACTGGAACGAACCGACACGAACTTGGAGACAAACCTGAGCGGAACATTCAAGACCATTGTGTTTGCCCCTGGGCTTTCACTTAATTATGCCTTTTAACATGAAGAAATATTTGATCATAGCACCAATTGCGCTTGCATTTGTTGCCTGCAAGGCTAAAAAAATAGAGCCAAACGCCTCAATGGGCGATGTTGATGCTTCGAATTTTATCGCCGTTGGAAACGGCTACGTTCAAGGTTACATGAACGATGCTCTATACTCCGATGGACAAGAAAGCTCAGTCCCGAATATTATTACCAAGCAATTCCGTTTGGTAAATACGAGTCAAGTGCCATTTGAGCAGTATCTAACGGAAGAATCTTCTGTAGGCACTAATCTTAACGGTGATGCAAGACTCACAATGGGCTACAAAACAGATTGCAACAATGAAACATCTCTTTCTCCTGTTCGAACTTCTGCCAGTGGTGATGCATCAATACTCGGAGGGAGCACCTATTCGGCTTCAAGTCCTATCCAGAATTTTGGAATTGCGAACGCAGACATTAGTTTCTTCGTGAGTCCTATGTTTGGACCTACAAACGGATTTGTTGAACGTATTGCCCAAGACCCATTTAATAAATCACTAAGAGATCAGATGGATGAGATGAATCCAACATCATACCTCTATGCTCTTGGTGAAGCCCAGATCTTGAACTACGCAGTAAGCGGAGGTGATAATGGCGCAAGCATCCTTCCAGCTACAAACGGTGCCGGTGGAAACGATTTCGAAACATTCTCACAGTCGATCATCAGTGGACTGGAAAACTCAGCTACTTCAGGTGTGATCTGCACAGTCCCTGATGTAACCGATTATCCATACTTCAATGTGATTCCCTGGAACTTCCTGGATATTGATTCAGCAGATGCCGCTTTGTTGAATCAACTTTATCAACCATTCAATCCTGAAATGAGCTTTGTGGCTGGACCAAACGGATTCGCGATCGAGGATCCGAATGCGCCATTCAGTGTTCGACAGATAAAAGAAGGAGAATATATTACACTCGCTATCCCATTGGATTCTGTGCGCTGTTACGGTATGGGGTCTATATCCCCTATCCCACAGGAATATGTTCTTGATTCAGCGGAAGTAGCAACAATTAAAAATGCTGTAGCAAATTATAATCAAACAATCAACGACCTTGCGATTCAATACGATATCGCAATTGCAGATATTCATGGACTATACGCAAGTATGTTAAATGGCGTTCTTTACAATGGTGTTAATACAAATAGCGAATTTGTAACCGGCGGCTTCTTCTCCTTAGATGGAAGAAATCCAACACCTAAAGGAAATGCCTTCATCGCAAATGAAATTATAAAAGCAATTAATCAAAAATACGGAGCAAAAATCCCATTCTGTGATCCTGGTGATTACATCAGTGTGGAGTTCCCATAATTCAACTACAAATACCGATAACTATGAAACAAACAATTACTTTAATTTTCTTAATGCTGGGTATTACCTCGTTTGCGCAGCCTTGTAATGGTGGACGATATGCATCGAACATATTTACAAATGTCGATGTGACCAGTGACATTCAATACGGACAAAATCTTGACCTAGCAGGTAGTAATGTAAACCTGCTTTTAGACTTCTATGAGCCGAATGGAGATACAGAAACTGCAAGACCACTCATCCTTTGGGTGCATGGTGGGTCATTCATTGGCGGTTCAAAAACTGACGGTGACATGGTTACCCTAGCAACTGATTTTGCAGAAAAAGGATTCGCATGTGCTTCAATCGATTACAGATTGGGATTAAACTTCCCTCCTGACTCAGCAAGTGCTATTAGAGCGCTACTGAGAGCTGTACAGGATTTGAAGGCAGCTGTGCGCTTCTTTTATAAAGACCGTGCAACGACAAACACCTACAAAATCGATACAACGAAGATCTTCCTTGGGGGAACATCGGCAGGAGCTCTGACAGCTCTGCATTACGCCT
>JBMSGX010000245.1:0-3241 GCA_049416285.1 Crocinitomicaceae bacterium
CTACAGAAGAAGCCTACGAAGAAGATCAGGAATTGATCGACCGTATGGAACGCATGGAGGAAGTGCCGGCCCCGGTCATATACGAACAGGAAGATATCAATGATCGACCGGTACAGGAAGAGATCATTGACTTCCCGGATGTGGAAGCGAGTTACCCTGGTGGTACAGCAGCTTTACAACAATTCATCAATGAAAATGTTCAGTACCCTGTGGAGGCCATAGAAAAGGGGATACAAGGGAAAGTATACCTAAGTTTTGTCGTAGAACCGGATGGAAACCTCACGAACATTAAAGTAGAACGCGGTGTAAGCATGGAGTTGGATCGCGAGGCGAAACGCGTCGTGCGCAGTATGCCGAAATGGATCCCAGGCGAAGCAGGAGGGAAGAAGATCAGAACCAAAGCCCGTTTACCGATCACATTTCAGTTGAGTGATAAGTAGGAACGGAACACCTGGTAGGAATTATATGAAGGATGATAAAGGAACATAATTAATTTCCTCGGTTTTACTACTTTCGATATTCTAAACAAACGAACATGACTAAACGATACTTATTCCTATTTGCAGGGTTAAGCCTGCTTTTAATCTCATCACGATTTTCAATCCGTACAGTACATGCGGTAAAATTTGATCCCAGAAGTGGAGGGATGGCCGCTATACTTTCTCAGGACAGGACAGGTGGGCCATTGGCGTCCGGAACCTGTGCAGGTTGCCATTCGGGAGGAAGTTTTGCAACGAACGCAAGTATTGAGGTGTTAGATGGATCATCTAATCCAGTTTCAACATACACGCCCGGAGCCTCGTATACCATTCGTCTTTCTGTAACAGCAGGAAGTGGATCACCTTCAGGATATGCAGGACAGATGACTGCCCTGAATAGTAGTAATCAAATGGCTGGAGATATGACAGCTACGCTTACAGGAAATACGCAAATAAGCGTGATCGGAGCCGTTGAATATCTGGAGCACACGAGCATTTCATCTACTGGAGTATTTGAAGCGACATGGGTGGCGCCCACAGCTGGTGCCGGGGACGTTACATTATACGGGATAGGAGTAGCTGCTAACGGTAACTTCAATACAACAGGTGACTTGGCTTCCAGTCCAACCTCATTGACATTGACAGAAGAAATAGGAGCAACAACGATCAATTATGCGAATGCTGGATACTGTCAGAACGATGTTGACCCGATCCCAACGCAAACAGGATTAACAGGGGTGTACAGTGCAGGCGCAGGACTGAGCATTAACAGTTCTACCGGTGAGATCGATCTTTCCGCATCAACACCTGGTTCATATACGGTAACATACACGCATACTGACGGAACTTCAACAGACGACGTGGAGATCTATGAAACCTTTACAACCAACGTCAATCAGGCCATCTGTAGCTTTGAAACGTTTGAATTCAATGGGCAGACCCTGGATGCATCAAATGCAGGGATCAATACAGCGGTATTCCAATCTCAAGACGGCTGTGATTCAACAGTGAATCTTAATTTGATCGTGGTTCCAGCTGATAATGGCGTAACGTTGAGTTCGAATACACTAACTGCAGATCAGACGGGGGTTACCTATCAGTGGTTGGATTGTGATAATAACTATGCAGAGATCAATGGTGAAACGGCGCAATCATTTACGCCAACATCAACAGGGAACTATGCAGTAGAGATCTCGAACGGAGGGTGTATAGATACCAGTGCGTGCACACAGGTAACCATCGTTGGACTGAAAGAAATGACACTGGTTAACAGTGTTTACCCGAATCCAACTGCAGGTAAAGTGACGATCTCCGTACAAAATGAATTGATCGGGCGAAGTTATACCTTGATCGATCTCGCTGGGAAAGTAATTACTGAGGGAGCAATCAAGAGCACTGAACAAACAATTGATCTCACGGAATTCATAAAAGGCGTATACTGGATCAAGATCGACGGTGAACAACACCGCTTAAAGGTGATCAAAGAATAGCCCAGCCGTTCAAAGTGACTAAAACCCAACCAAATGCAAAGTCTTTGGTTGGGTTTTTTTGTTGATCAAAGAGATCGATGGAACTGAATCAGGGAAGAAAAATGTGTAGAAATTAGGTATAAATACCTACCCGAGATTCTAGCCCAAATCGCTATATTTAGACCTCTAACTACGCTTATGAAAACACTTCTTTTTATTGGTTTATCTGTTACCTTATTGAGTTTCAGTTCGAACCATTCGAGTAACAACCTTTCAACTTCTCCAAACACGGAAAAGGTGGAATAAGATTTCCAAACTATTTATCGTACATTTCACAAAACGAAAGCTATGAAAAGCATTGTGATCTTTGGTGTATTGGTTTCGAGTGTTGCATTCGGACAATTAAAGAATGCCGGTTTTGAAGACTGGAGTAACATAACAACACACCAATACGAGCAAGAAATGATCAACACGCACAATGTCCCGAACCCGGAGCAGGGTGCGGCTGATCACTGGGCGCCGGATTATCCGGTAGGTATGACGCGTACGACGGATGCCTACCAAGGCAACTACGCCATGGCCATCCACAATTGGTATACGTATATTCCTACGCTTGCGGTATATAGAGATACGCTTTCTCAGTATCCTACTTCCTTTCGAGGGTATTATAAGTACCTCACGAGTGAAGGAGCAGGGCTTTCTTTTGGAAATATCAAGGTAAAGGGAGAAAATGGTGATACGATCATCGATCAGGATTTTCAATTCGCCGATGAGACAACGTGGAGTGACTTCACGGTTTATACAGGGCCTGTAGATCTCACAATAGCGCAGCTAAATCCGGCGGACAGCATCATCATTTCATTCTATAATGGACCACAAGCATCGTGCGGTAACGGATTGAATGTGTGTCGCATCCTCATGTTAGATGGACTGTGGCTGTCTTATACAGACGTGATCGGGGTAGAGGAGCTGGCACCAAAAGAAAAAAAGGTGGTAGCGATCTATGATCTGTTAGGACGTAAAACAACATTCAAATCCAATACGGTTTTGATCTATCAATATTCTGACGGGACGTCGGAGAAGGTGTTTGTGGTGGAGTAAGAATTATAAGCAATTCAGTTAGTGGTTGGGAATTCTTAGGGAAACTCAATAAAAGCAAAAACCCTAAGGAAATTGATACTCCTTAGGGTTTTCTAGTCTCACAGCCATATGAGCTTACGTTTTTCTCTTGCGAGATGGCGGTCTGGACGGGACTCGAACCCGCGACCCCATGCGTGACAGGCATGTATTCTA
>JBMSGX010000246.1:0-3204 GCA_049416285.1 Crocinitomicaceae bacterium
GAACCTGATTCGATGTAGCAATCATCCATAACAATGGATCCCATCCCAATTAAAACATTGTCTTCAACCGTGCAACCGTGAACGAGTGCATTATGACCGATACTTACATTGTTTCCTAAAACTGTTTTTGTCTTTTCATATGTACAATGTATAACGGCGCCATCTTGAACATTGACTTTGTTTCCCATTCTAATCGAATTCACATCGCCTCTGATCACAGCATTGAACCAAACGGAGCACTGATCTCCCATTTCAATATCGCCTACAAGTGTTGCATTCTCCGCAAACCAACAGTCCTTTCCGTGCTTTGGTGTATATCCTCTACATTCTTTAAATAAAGCCATATTACAGTATTAATTCATATCCAATATACGGGTAGTCATCGCGGTAAGAAAGATAAACTTCCCCAGTACGCTGGTATCCTCGGTTATCGTAAAATTTTTGATTGCGGCTGTTTTGACTGAAAGTATCTAAACGAATAGAATCATACCCTTGCTCTTTCGCAAATATCTCTGCAAAATCCATGAGTTTTCTCGCTATTCCCTTTCCTTGATAATGAGGGTGAACAGCCAGTCTGTGTACAACAAGATTTCTTGAATCAGAAGATGTGACCCATTGAAGATCCGCATATTCAGGGTCCTGAACTTCATTGAGTACAACAATACCTGTGATCTTGTCTCCGATCTTATAGGTGTACAGCTGTGCCTTTGAAATGTCGTTCTGGATCGTCGTTAGGTCTGGATAATTTTGATCCCACTGATTAATTCCTTTAGAAATAAGGTCTTGAGCACAAAGACGTGTCATGGAGATGATCTCCTGCTCATCGCCAATAATACCCTTTTCGATCATTCCTAAGAAATAACGTTCAGTTCTTTTCCTACCTTAATGAATGCCGCAGCTGCTCGGTCAAGGTCTTCTTTCGAATGTGCAGCAGAGATCTGTGTACGAATGCGCGCCTGTCCTTTTCCAACTACCGGATAGAAGAATCCAATCGCATAGATTCCTTCTTCAAGCAAGCGGTCAGCAAACTTCTGAGAAAGTGCTGCATCGTAAAGCATGATCGGAACGATAGGAGAATCACCAGGTTTGATATCAAATCCTGCAGCAACGATCTTCTCTTTGAAGTATTTGGTATTATCTTCCAGTTTATCGCGTAGTTCCGTAGTAGAGCTAAGCAGATCAAATACCTTAATAGATGCACCAACAATTGCTGGAGCCAATGAGTTTGAGAATAGGTACGGACGAGATTTCTGACGTAGCATGTCAATGATCTCTTTTGGTCCTGTTGTATATCCCCCCATGGCACCACCAAGCGCTTTACCAAGTGTTCCGGTAACGATGTCTACTTTATCCATTACACCAAAGTGCTCAGGTACTCCACGCCCTGTTTTTCCAATGAATCCCGCTGAGTGACATTCGTCTGTCATCACTAGCGCATCGTACTTATCAGCTAAGGCACAGATCTCATCCATTTTTGCAAGATCTCCATCCATTGAGAATACACCATCGGTTACAATGATTCTGAAGCGTTGCGCTTGTGCTGCTTTCAGCTGTTCTTCGAGATCAGCCATGTCCGAGTGCTTGTAGCGGTAACGTTGCGCCTTACAAAGTCGCACGCCATCAATGATCGAAGCATGGTTCAATTCATCTGAAATAATAGCATCTTCGGCTGTAAATAATGGTTCGAAAACACCACCATTTGCATCAAATGCTGCGGCGTACAAGATCGTATCCTCGGTTCCGTAGAACTCGGCAATTTTGCGCTCTAATTCTTTATGAATGTCCTGTGTACCGCAGATAAAACGAACCGAAGACATACCGTATCCGTGCGTGTCTAAGGTGTCTTTAGCTGCTTGGATCACATCTGGATGAGAAGAAAGACCGAGGTAATTGTTAGCACACATAATAACAACATCTTCACCCGTTGTTACCCGTACATTGGCTCCTTGAGGAGTTGTAATAATGCGTTCTCTCTTATAGATTCCCCCTTCATCGATTGCCTTAAGCTCTCCCTGTAAATGGTCTTTCAGTTTTCCGTACATGATCTTGAATTTTAATTCCAACAAATATAACAAACGGATACTTCTATGGCTAGAAATTCCACTTGAGACTTCGATTGTTGAGAATGGAGAATGACACTTTCCAGGTAGGTGTTGGAGGAATTTTATTCCCGTAAGACATCACACCGTAAATACCGATACGTAATCTTCTTCGTGACAATTTGAATACGCGCTCCAGTCCACCAACAACTTCATAATGCAGCCAATCATGCTCAGGAATGTAGAGCAGGCCGGTGGCAAATACTAATCCGATCCTTGTCTTTTTCATGAATGGGATCTTGTTGATGATCGCACTATTGTCATGGTGCACAAAGTGAGCCTCATAGTATATTTGACGAGTTGGGAGCGTAGAATCAAGTCCTTGGAAGGTGTATAACGGATTTGAGAACCAGATTGGTTCACTTCTACGCTGGAACTTTTCATCTGCGTCAAACAATGCTTTTGTGTTTAAGAATTTCCCTGATTTGATAAAGTACTTGGAAGTTCCTAAAGTAGCTAGTTTAAAAGTTTGTCCGATTGCCCCAACGATGTAATCGTGATTCACATCAGAGCCAAAAACTCCGGGAACGCCTTTTTCATAGATCAGGTAGAAGGTAGGCCATCTCGACCCAAGTACTACTTTTCTCTTTGGCTCTCGCATGTAACGCTGGAAAGGTGTAAACCTCAATTCGATGTCAGCAATTAGAGCTTGATAGTTTTGAAAATCAGACGGCTCATTATTCGGCAGCCATTCATCCGTATTCACGAACGTATAGTCCTTTAAGCTTCGTCTTTCTGTGAACGTAAAGTTCGTTTCGAAGTAAAGTCCATTAGCAATTTCATAAAGATGACCGACCCCTAAACTTGTTGCCTCAATAAAGTTATCGCGCTTCCAGATCTGCGTGATGGCATCCGAGCTTCGGATCGCATCGAAGTTGTGATCCGCATTCAATGAGATGGTTCCGAAATGATAAGGGTCATATCTGAAATCTCCATTGAAAGATCCTTTGATGTCATTGTTTAAGAATCCATAGGACACTTCGGTATAACTGTCAAAGGTTCGCTCATCCTTCCATTTTTTGAAGTAGAAGAACCCTGGTGAAACTCTTGGTCCGGCAATGAATACCGGACGAATAAGTCCCGCGAGTGAGTTGATCGTCCATTG
>JBMSGX010000247.1:0-3172 GCA_049416285.1 Crocinitomicaceae bacterium
GTTAATAAGATCCTTCGTGCCCGCAATCATCATGAGAAGGAATACATCGTGACAGTTAATAAACCGATTGATAAGAAGTTCATCAAGGACATGTCGAACGGTGTGCCAATTCTGGATACGGTAACACGTAAGTGCTTTGTAGAAAAGATCGACACGTTTACATTTCGCATTATTCTGACTCAGGGTCTTAACAGACAGATCCGAAGAATGTGTGAATACTTGGGTTATCGCGTGCGCACACTGAAGCGAATTCGTATCATGAATATCAAACTGGATACGCCCATTGGAAAATGGAGACACCTTACCGATACCGAGCTAGAAACGCTCAATGCACTGATATCCGACTCTTCTAAAACACACGATTAAGAAAGCAGCGACTTCGCTCTTTCCTGCAAGATCTCTATCAGGCTCTTTGGCTGTAATACCTTCACCTGTCCGGCATAACTCATAAATTCACGGATCAATTCTTCCGTAATACTCGCCTTTAAGCTGAATACAGTTTTGCCTTTTGACTCTTTCTGTATCTCTTGAGAATGATGCAAGGGTTGAGACACGAGATACTTTGCTCCTACCTCATTCGCCTCGAATAAAATGACATCCGGTAATTGCTGTCCGCTGGTTATACCTATAGAATGCTTAAAGAAATTATCCGCATCAAAATTATCTGGTCGTTCTGTACGATCCGTTGTGATCTTTAAATTTTGAATCCGATCTAGTGCATAGGTAATGTAATTCGACTTATCCGGATCAAACGAAATGAGGTACCATCTATTTCTGTATTCCTTCAAGAGTAAAGGCGTCACACGGCGTGGCTTACTTACCCCGCTCTGATAACTTGCATAATCAAACGTTACCCAAACGGCATTCTTTATAGCTTCCAATAAAGGAGCTAAAAACTCATTCCCTCCGGAAGACAATGCCTGTTCAAACTGAATGAATTGCGCAGCGTCATCATCGTCAGATACATTTACCCGGTCCACGATCTTATCGATGGCTGAACCGAACTGACGAAACATATCTACATTTTTAAACTGCATCAATGTTTTTGCAGCAAAAGCAATGGCATCTTTATCATTATCTGTGAGTGGAATGTCATCTATGGTGAATTCAGGATCTTCATAATAATACCCTTTCTCAGCTCGATTGTATTTGATAGGGGCATCATGTTCCATCTTCATGGCAAACATGTCCTTCTCAATCGTAGAATCACAAATGTGCTCCCCATGAATGCTTCCAAAAAGCGCTTCTTCACACGCCTCTCTTAGATCCTGTTTTGAAGGAAAAGGTTTGTACTTATTACGAATACATTTATCAATGATCCTGAAACGGAGTAATGCATTCTTAATGTGAGGCATGACTTAAATTGTCGATTCAACTTTTTTATATCCGAAGAGCTCGTAGAATTTAATGGCTTTCACCACAACTTCCGGCACATCCTCTTCCCAGCTTGATGCTCCTGCACGTATCTTCGCTAGTACATCATCAGACATGATACCGAGCAAGCCAGTGTTGTAATTATTAAATCCTTCCAGCTTATTGACATCTTTCATGTACTGCAACAATCCTCTTAAATGCGTTGCGGGCTGGAAATTCTCCAGTGAGTAAAGCTCACCCGTCTCTACATTGTTAGCAGGATACACATACAGCTTCACGTTGTTTCCGAATCCTCTACCGAATGCTTCCAGCAGGCCTCCTCTTAGATTGTCATAGTAGCGTTCATCGAAGATCGTTTGCAAGTTATAAATACCTACAATAATCCCCATTTTGTGACCTCGCGCAATCGAACACAGATAGTCGGCCATCTTATAATGCTTCAGGTAATTCGATACCATTACGGTATAGCCAAGTGTGCTAAGCAGTTCCGCACGGTCAACGAAATCCTTATCTGAAATCTTACCGTCAGCTGTTAAATCTTTCAGCGTGAGCTCAACCACTAGGCGCACATTATTCTTATCGATACCTTCTTCGTTTAAGAACTGTTCCTTTCCACGTTCCATCATATCGATGTGAACTTTTGTTACAGGTCTGAACCTTCCTCGGACAAGTAAGATGTTCTTTTTATAAAGTGCTGTAGCCGGCTGCAATACATTTCCACTAAGACCGAACATAGTCGCATCCGTAATTCCTCTTTTCACCAGGTTCAAGGCGATCACGCGGTTATCCACGTTATCAAATTGCGGTCCTGAGAAACGCAACATATCGATCTCCATGCGTTCTCTTGGCAATCTATGCACAAGATTCTCCAGAAATTCATCCAGATCATCGTTATGAAAGTAACTCGCATAGATCAAATTGACTCCCAAAATTCCAAGGGCTTCTTGCTGAGCTTTGTGACTATTATCATGCATCTTAACGTGAAGAATCACGTCATTTGGTTCGTCACCGATCTCTAATTGGAAACGCAATCCAACCCAACCCTGACCTTGATTGGTCTTGTGATAATTCAAAGATTCTACCGTGTTACAAAAAGCGAAGAATCGCGCTTCTTTTGACTTATTCGGTAGAATTGTCATTTTCTCGCGATACTCCGTATCGAGCATCGTTATCAGTCGTTCTTCACAAACATAACGCGATGCTTCACCGTACATGCTATCCGATACTTTCATATCGTATGCCGACTGTGTATGAGCTATCGTTCCTGAACTACCACCAGCTTTGAAAAAATTCGCAGCTACCTCCTGCCCTGCTCCGATCTCAGCAAAACAACCGTAAATATCGTTTGTTAAGTTGATCTTTAATGCCTTCTCCTCAGTTGTTAATCTTCTTTCGTCTATCATGTTTATCGATCTGTGACACTACAAATAAAGCAAAATTATTCATCAGGGTCTTTAAAGTCCGGATTATTGATGAAAGCTTCATCGCTTAGTGTCAGTAGGAATTTCTTCAATAATGACTTTTCTAATGGATCTAACTGCACCCCTCCTTGAGATGCAAATTCGATCAATGGGTCTAATGTTGTTGATTGCTGTATACCGAATGAGTAATGGTCGATCACCTCATCTAGTGTTGCAAACCTTCCATCATGCATGTATGGCGCTGAATAAGCAATATTTCTTAGCGTTGGTACTTTAAACTTCCCTTCGTCAAAAGCATTTCCGGTTACTTCTGCTCTGCCAAGATCTGTAAATGTTGCGTCCAACCCATTGTTGCTGAATCCGTCGATGCGCATCAT
>JBMSGX010000248.1:0-3157 GCA_049416285.1 Crocinitomicaceae bacterium
CGTATTTAAAGAGATCTCACAGTTTTAAATTCTTTAAACGTAGGGCATTTCCAATGACGGATACTGAGCTGAAGCTCATTGCCAGCGCTGCGATCATGGGAGAGAGTAACAGTCCAAAGAACGGGAATAAGATTCCGGCAGCAAGAGGTACTCCCAACGAATTATAAATGAGCGCGAAGAAGAGGTTTTGCTTTATGTTGCGCATTACACCTTTACTTAATTCATAAGCATGAACAATACTCATGAGATCACTTTGCAACAAGGCCACATTAGCGGTCTCAAGGGCAATATCAGTTCCTGAGCCCATGGCAATACCTATTGAAGCTTGAGCGAGTGCTGGAGCATCGTTTATTCCGTCACCAACCATCGCAACCTGATGCCCGTTTTTCTGAAGGCGTTCAACCTCCTGCTGTTTATCTTCAGGCATACAATTGGCGTGATAAGTTTCTATTCCTACCTGCTTTGCAACATGTTCTGCAGTATGGGTATTGTCGCCCGTCATTAGAATCACTTTAACCCCCTTATCCGTCAGGGCTCTTACAGCTTCTTTGCTTGTTGATTTTATCTTATCCTCATAAACAACTGCTCCGCGGATGATTCCATCAACTACGAGCGTTGAAACAGTCATTCCTTTAGATTGAGATTGCTGAACTTCTTCTGCGAATGTTTCATTCACCGCTAGCCCTAGTTCATCCAGCGCACTTTGCTTAACCAGAAAGACATCCATTCCCTTCCAGCTAGCTTTCACGCCCTTTCCTGTTAGTGAATTGAAGTTATCAATGGCTGCTGGCTCAACCCCTTGTTCCTTCGCATAGTTTATGGCTGCGGAGGCTAATGGATGCTCAGAAAAACTGTTAATACCTGCAAGGATCGCCAAGTTCTCATTGGACTCACCGGCTGCGTTAATGATTTTCCGAACAGTCGGCCTTCCTTCTGTAATCGTTCCCGTTTTATCCACAATAAGTGTGTCGATCTCAACCATTTTTTCCAAGGCAGCGGCATCCTTAATTAGAATTCCGTGCTGAGCACCCTTCCCAACTCCGACCATTACAGACATAGGTGTGGCTAACCCTAAAGCACAAGGACATGCAATGATCAGCACAGCAATAGCATTAACGAGTGCGTAAACATATGCAGGATCTGGTCCAAAGATGGACCAAACAATAAATGTGATCACCGAGATCAAAACAACAGCCGGCACAAAGTAAGCTGAAACCTTATCCGCAAAGCGTTGAATAGGTGCCTGACTACGACTTGCCTTTTTTACGAGCTCTATGATCTGAGCCAAGAGCGTATCGTTACCTACTTTTTCGGCAGTCATGACAAAACTACCTGTGGAGTTGATTGTCCCTGCAATGACCTGATCTCCTGACACCTTATCAACTGGAACTGGCTCTCCGGTCACCATAGATTCATCGATCGTTGCCGTGCTGTCGCGCAAAAAGCCGTCCACGGGAACTTTTTCGCCGGGCTTCACCCTAAGATGATCTCCCAACTGAATTGCGTTGGTATCGATCTCTACCTCAACGCCATTTTCTATTCTCCAGGCTTTATTGGGTGACAGTTGAAGGAGTTTTTTTACCGCTTCATTCGTTTTACCGTGTGCCCTTGCTTCTAACAATTGTCCAAGTAATACAAGGGTCAAGATAACTGTGGCTGCCTCGAAGTAGAGGTGTACACTTCCCGAGTGTCCTTTAAATTCCGGAGGGAAAACATCTGGAATAATGAGTGCCACAATACTAAACAACCATGCAACACCTGCCCCAATTCCGATCAATGTGAACATATTAGGACTTTTTCGAACGATGGAAGACCACGCACGTTGAAAGAACATCCAATTGGCATAGAACACTACAGGGATGGAAAGAACAAACTGCACCCAGTCAGAAGTAGATTTTGAAATCAGTTTTCCGATCGGATTCCCAGGGATCATTTCACCCATGGACAATATAAATATCGGTACTGTAAAAAGGACTGAGATAATGAATTTGCGTCGCAGCTCTTCATACGTTTGATCCTCTTCTTCCTCTTGAGATGCGCTCGCTTCTTTTACGAGAGGCATACCACAAACGGGACATGCACCCGGTTGTAGATATGTTTTTTCACCTTCACAGTGCATAGGACAATAATAAACACCAGGGCCTTCGTCCACAGGCTTTGGTTCGTGATGCTTATGTTTTTCATGATGATCCGCGTGACCAGGTAAATGTATCTCATAGTTTCCACCGTGCTCACTGATTGCCTCCTGTAATTTCTCCAACGGAACATGATATTCCATTTGGATAGTGGCCGTTCCTTTTTCTAGGTCAACTTTCGCATTGATGACACCTTCAACACCATTCAATGCCTCTTCCACATGGCTTCTACAGCCCATGCATGTCATACCGGTTATCTCATAGGAATGTTCCACAGTGAGAAGGTACTAATTAAATCGAAAAGCGAAGGTTTAATTATGTCACATAGGTTACGTATTCAGCCAATTCAGTTCCAAAAGCCCAGCTAATTTCTTATTTTCAAGCTATGATTTATTCTTCTTCAGAGCGTCTATTGCAACAACTCGAATTGTTACGATCCGATCAGATACACCCTTTGTTATTACCAGATGTAAAAACGGACAAATATTTCCCGCTGGATCTCTCGGTATTCAACCAGGAATTGAAGGAAGTGGACATGAGTTCAGCAAATTCAATACAGCAGTATATCGCTTCCAAAAGAGAGGCTACCCAAAAATGGATTGCGCATGGTGGCTACCTGGAGGAAAGAGCGATCTATCGCAGAAGTGAACATTTTTCCAAGGCGAGTGATCCAAACAAAGAGCGTAATATTCATTTGGGGATAGACCTGTGGTACGACGCAGGTACCGAAGTGTACGTCCCTTTGGATGGCAAGGTACACAGCTTCGCTGATAATAGGGAATATGGAGACTACGGCCCAACGATCATCCTCGAGCACATGTTGGATGGTGCAAAGTTTTTCACCTTGTACGGACATTTGAGCAGAGCTTCCATTCAGGCGTTGGAAGTTGGTCAACTATTCGATAGGGGCCAGAAACTGGCACAACTCGGAACAGCTGAAGTAAATGGAGATTATGCACCTCACTTACACTTTCAGTTAATTCTGGATATGGGTGATTATTGGGGTGACTTTCCCGGAGTCT
>JBMSGX010000249.1:0-3148 GCA_049416285.1 Crocinitomicaceae bacterium
CTTTATCGAATATTTTCTCTCCAATTTTAGTGGACATGGGAAATAAAGGAGGTTGTAAAGAGCTTATTCAAAGTGACGCTGGGTTTAGAGGTGGTGTATACATGTACAAGGGAATTCTTACAAGTGAAGTGCTTGGTAAGGTCTTTGGCTTGAATTATAAAGATATTGAGCTCCTGTTGATGGGGATGAAATGACAATAATTCCATTAAATCTTCCGAATGCACCGTTAAATCTGAAACGCAAGGACGGTGTTGTTTACGTTCGATGCCTTGTTCGAAACAAAGACCTTGTCTGCACACCGGAAGAATGGGTTCGTCAGCATGCTATTCATTATCTAATTTCTGTTGAGGGAAAAAAGAAAGGACTAATTGCTTCTGAATATGAACTCAACTATAACGGACTCAAAAGAAGAGCCGATATTGTAGTTTTTGACAAAAATGGCCTCCCGGAAATATTAATCGAATGTAAGGCTACAAACGTTTCTCTGACAACTGAAGTATTAAATCAGGCAGCCCAATATAATCACAAGCTTGGTGTTCAACGTGTTATTCTAACAAATGGATTGGATCATGTGGAATGTACTGTAGATCAGAAAAATAAAACCCTGAAATTCAATAGAGTCTGGATATAATGAGCTACCTTGACTCCAACACAGAAAATATGTTGGATCAATATAGGCGAGCCGTAGACATCGCACAAATGGGTATTTGGAGCTGGAATCCGGTTTCAAATAAAGTCGAATGGAGCGATGAGGAGTTCACGTTGTTTGGCTATGTCCCGCAAGAATTTGAGGTTAATAAGGAGTCAGCCTTTAAAACTGTCCATCCCGATGATATTGAACATATTGGTAAGGTTTTAGATGCGAATCTCTCTTCTGAAAATTATTTTGAATACGCCTACAGGGGCGTTAAGAAACAAGGAGATATTATCCATGTATGGGTTCGTGTTAAAGTGGATAGAGATGAGAAAGGAGAACCAGTTATGGTCCATGGAGTCAGCCAGGATAGAACAAGGCAGAATAACATTGAGAATGAGGTCCGTTGGTTAAATCGAGATCTGGAAGGTGAAGTTGCCAAGCGCAAAGGGGAATTAGTGAAAAAGAATGACCAGAATGAATTCTTGATAAAAGAGATGCACCATCGCGTTAAGAATAACTTACAAGTTATTTCGAGTATTCTTAATCTTCAAAGGAGTCACATTGATGATGAAGCAGCGAAAAGTGCATTGGATCTTTGCGTAAAGCGGATCAAATCGATGGCAATAATCCATGACAGTCTTTACAGATATGAAAATCTGAGTCAGATACGCCTTCAGAAGTATGTTCAGGAATTGATTTATGTTCATCCTACGGATAAGAATATTAAATTCCATATCGACGTTCAAGATGAGGAGCTCGGATTGGATTTGATGGTTCCAATCGGCTTAATATTAAATGAATTGATTGCGAATAGCTGCCTCCATGCTTTTGACAATTCAGCTGATCCAGCTATCTCAATAAAGATCCTTTTTGACAAGGATCTGTTTATTTCGTACAGTGATAATGGAAGTGGAATTAATACTGACGAGCTAAATGGAAGACCGTCATTTGGCATGGAAATGATCAAAACCCTCTGTAACGGAATTGAAGGTAAATATGCTATCGCATCCTCACCAAATGACGGATTCCTCTTTAAACTTATCGTACCTGAACATGAATTAGTAGCTCAGCGCTAATGGTCCTTAGAAGCAACTTACCGGTTGAGACATGTCAACCTCACATAAAAATGCTTCCAGCTTTTCAATATTCACATGTTCCATTACAACGATCTTGAACCAGTTTGGTTTTGAATGGTTGTCGGGAACCAGCCCGAATTTGTGAGCTTTTTCTTCGTCAATATCGTGCGCGTTAATTGTGACAATATTACTGTATGGTTCTCTGAAGTAAGCGATATTTCTTTGGTCTAGTTGGTCGCATAACCACTCCGTTCTCTTTTGTAGAATAAAGATCTTTTCTTTCCACGCATAAGGTCCGTATGTGGAAAGTATCATCCAGATTGAAATGGCATTGGCACCCGATCGACTTCCTATGACAGTGCTGTCTTCACCTTTTACATAGCTCGCTTCTTTTGTGTTTGCATATTGCATCAGTCCTTTTCTGATCAGAAAAATCCCGGTTCCATAAGGGGCTTGAGCCATTTTATGTGCATCTAACGTAACGGAGGAAACATCCTCATTACTAAAGTCTAGTTCGTTATTCGGGTTTGAGAAAGGATAATAAAATCCGCCATATGCACCATCGATATGCAGCTTGAATGGAAGGTTGTTCGCTTTAATAACGGAAACCATCAATTTTGCATCATCAACAGATCCAAACATCGTTGTCATCATGTTTGCCACAATGATAAAATATTTTGCGCCATTGTTTTTCGCCTCTTTCAATGCTACTTGAACATTTTCTTCCGTCCAGGTGAACTTGTTATCATCCAATGCAACTGACTGATATTGAATATTCAGGATATTCGCACTTTTCGCCATAGAGTAGTGGGCATGTTCTGAACATAGGATAGCGATCTCATTATTCTTTGCACCATATTCCTGAACAAAGTAGTTTCGATAGATCCACATCGCCTGCATGTTAGCCTCTGTACCTCCTGAGGCAACATATCCGTCACATTTCTCAGCTGATCTTAGAATATCCATCGCGCAGATATCGATGAGTTCCCTTTCTATTTCTTGCGTTCCAGCAAAAAAGGATTCTGACTGACCTAATGTATGACAGCCGATATGGTTAGGGTTTCTAACTAGAGAAGTTAAAAAGGGTGCATCCTTTAAAATGTCACTGTCTTTGGAGAATACCTTATCGTCTAGGAAAGATGCAGGTATCCCAAGAACATTTTCCTTCTCATAATTTTTGTTTTGATCTAACGCGCTAAATACACGGTTGTTGATCTCTTCTTTGGATAATTTCTTCCAGCTCATGTCGTTTATTTTCGGCAAAAGACGGATTATCGCAAAGGCAGAAACATGATCTGAATCATGTTTTATAAATATCTACAAATGTGTTGCGGATTGTGAATTAATTCACAGTTTCCAATTTAAACTCGGACGTTTTGTGGAAAGTTATATCCGGATAGTCCTGCTCAGCCATTTGAAGTAAGAAAGGAGTTTC
>JBMSGX010000250.1:0-3126 GCA_049416285.1 Crocinitomicaceae bacterium
CTAAACCGATAGGCTTCGATGCATCTTCTTGAACTTGGTACATTACTTGCATAATGTACAATTATGCATTTTTCAGCTAAAAATCAATACTGGAGCGCCAGATGAGGCGTCGATGCAAAAGATGCGCAAGAGCGCGAAGTAAGCTATTATCTTTGTTTATAGTTCTTTTGGTTGCCAATGCTGCGCTGAAAAACCAGTTCTCATTACCACTAAACACCACTCAAGATGTTTTGTTAATCCCAAGTTTAGTGACAGCGCTATATGCTGTTATAACAGCGCTAAGAATGCGCCGCGGCGAAGGTTGATACTCGCTCTTCAGCTGATGATTGAGTGGTTGAACAGCGACTTTGATCAACAGTCAAATAGTTTGAAATTGTCTTATGTTCTAATTGCTGACCACATTCGTCAAACGTTTTCAGATCAAAATCAAAACGTAAAGCTTTTGAGTGTTTCGATATAAATTCCAAATCTAACATTATCTATCCTTTAATCTCTGGTGATATTGTGCAGCAAGCAGTGTGCCAATCTAAACAATGTTGAAGTTTATTATAAAAACTTCTGTGATGGCTGGGCGCATATCTTTCTCGTTTTCGAGGAATTCATTCACGGCTTCACGTATCTTTTCTGAAAGTGCGCTCCTTCCTTCTGGAGTTACCAAATCATTTCGCTTTACGTCTAAAATACTTGGTGTGATTGCAGCCACAACCTCAGCTTCAATTTCAAAAAGTGCGGCAATGAATAAATCCGACGAAACTGATGGCTGCTTTGTCAATAAAGCGACTTCGAGGCTGAACAAATTGTCAACATCGACCAATTGCCCTGAGAAAACATTTTCTATCTTTAAATAATTATATTTATCAGGAAGTATTTGACCTGTCTCTGGATCTATATCTTGAGGATCCACATCTTCCATTTCTTCAACATTTTGAACAGGAACTGCCTCAAAAACCGCATCAGGCATATATATCCCTGATCCTGATGCTGGAAAAAAGAAGTGGCCAGACACAAACGCAACGATGACTAGCAGAAATGGGACGATTAATTGAAAAATGCTCATTTTAGCTCCTCTTAATCCATGGAGCAAAAATCATACCATACCGATATAAGATTAACGCAATGTGGTAACGATACCCAACTTTTCTTCTTTTTCTCTGATATCTTCAGACGCACTCAATTCAGTTAGACCTTCAATATCTAATACATCAAAAGATACTTCGGCTTCATGTTCATTTATTTGAACGATTACTTCATTTTCAACAAATTGACTTCTTTTATCGCGATAGCTTTGAAAAAAGTCCTCCCAATCGGAAAACTGGCCGTTCTTAATTTGGATGTGTGCTTTCAAATGCATTTTAGATCCCGAGCTTCGTTCGTATTCTCGACAGATACTACACTAAGTCAATTAAACATTAAAACATCAATTTGGTATGGGTCTTGCTACATTAGCAACACGACAATGCAATTTTCCATCTTAGCTGGAAGCCAGTATCCTATGGCAAAATTAAAAATTATAACGTTATTGATCTTGCTTTGTGCACCATCAATGCATGCAAATGCGAATGAAACAAACTTCAATAGTAATATTGAGCCGCAACGCCACACATATTCCATGCCGAATTTAAGGGATGTCTTTTTATCAGGTGGCATGGTCAATCAACCACCGATCGCCGAGAAACGTAATTTTGCGCCGCGCACTTCTGTGAATGTCGACTTGGAAAAAATATCATATGCTCTTGATAATAAGGGAATGAGAGATATCAAGGATTGTAATATCTATCTCTCGGATCAAAAATTTAACTTCGTAAATGGTGAAATGTATCAAAAATTACTTGATCATATCGCTACGGTATCAACCGAAAAACACTCATCATCAGTGCCCTCAAAAGAGAGCTGTTTTGAGTTATTACACTTCATTTTCTAGTTAAAAATCTTTGTCAAATGTGAAGTTTTATACTACGCTATAAACCAAAAATGGGATGAAACAATGTCAGAAGAACAAGTAGAGGAAAACAAAACAGGCCTGACAAATGTTGTAAGGCTGAAAGAAGAGGAAAACTCTTACATTGCAAGTGCGAAAGAGCGCATGAACGATGTAATCGAGACGTTCATCTCAAGTTCTGAAGGCTCCATAACGCTCAACGACTTTTCTCAAATTTTCAAAACTGTAACTGTATGGATCAAATTTCGCCCAAGGAAACTTGGACAATATGTCGAAGTCATGAAAGAGCGAACAACTGCAGATAACGTTTGCGTTCGATACGGCAGCGAGGAATATGTGCCTCACATAAAAGAGGTATTGAAAGAACATAGACTTAAAATAACGTCAACAGAGCCGAACATTATAAATTGCAAGCCTCCACGCCCAAGCGACCAAGACATCGAAATTGCAATACAAAAAGTGAAAGTTCTAGCGAACACCGCTCGAAATTCACTTTCACAGGTGAAAGCGGATTCAATACAACGACTACAGGCTGCGTTGAAAAATGAGTACCTTGAAGCAAAGGATGTAAAACACGCCATAGGTAATATCGAAAAGGTTGAGCAACAATTCTCAGCTGTTTTGACATTTTCACGATTAGAAGTTGAGAAAAAACTTGGTGGAAAATTGTTCCGGTATGATTCACAGGAAGCAAAAGATCTACACATGGGACTTCTAAGACGTGTTAAAAAGAATTCATATGTCGAGATTTAATGGGTTTGTGAGATTTATTAGTCTCTCTATTTTTTGGCTCGTTATTTCTTTATCACCCATTAAAGCAGATGGTTTTCTAAAATCGGAAGATCTGCAATCGATCAAAACAATCTGTCTTATAGAAGATTATCAAATTGGATTTTGTTCAGAGTCTAATTTGAATGGCAACCACGTTGTACTTCGTCTTTCTGAAATAAAATCTGTTTTACTGAACCAGCGGACTCACGCATTTAGAGTATCTGCAACAATCGAAAACATGAGTAAAAGGATAATTTTAAATTCAAAACTTAAAATTATGTTTGGAGAAGATGAAGCTGAGCATTTGACTTTTATAATACCGCAAAAGGTAATTTATAAAGACACGTCGTCATCTACAATCTCTCATTTGATTAGATCAGATGTCAAAAGTGTTTCTAAACTCTATGAAAAAATAA
>JBMSGX010000251.1:0-3111 GCA_049416285.1 Crocinitomicaceae bacterium
CAACCGCTTCAGGTTTATTTCCGGCACTTTCTTTTAGGATCGATTTTAGGTTTTTCGCATGCGGAAGTGAAAACGGAGGAACCATTTTCTTGATCTTACGAACTACAAAGTTTGTAATCGCTCCTTTCAGTCCTCCAAGCATGTCACCGATCGTAGTTGTAATAACCAATTCGATGTCAGTATCAGGAAGGATTTGCTCTAGTTTATCCGCGAAATTTTCTAAGATAATGATCGCTTTAACCCCTGAATCTTTGTACTGATGACGCATTTCCTCAGCTGTATAAAGCGGGTTGGTATTTACGATAGTCAATCCTGCTTTAAGACATGCAAAAATTGTAATCGGAAATTGCAAAAGGTTAGGCATTTGCAATGCGATTCTATCACCCTTTTTTAGGTTTGTTTTATTCTGGAAATACCAGACAAGTGCATCCACATGAGCACTTACCTCATTAAAGGTAAGTTCGACGCCCATATTGGTATAGGCGCACTGATTTCCATACTTTTTAACTGATTCATCGAATACCTCTGCAAGGTTCTCGTATTTGTCAAGAGATACTTCCTTATTTACAAATTCAGGATAGCTCTTAAACCAAGGGTGATTTTCCATAAGTCTTTTCGTGTAGTGTTACATTTTCTGTGAGCACTAATGTAGCAAAAATTCGATAAAAAAATATTCAATGTGATTACCTTAATGTTAAGTGAAAAAGCCGTTTTGCTAATCGAAATACTATATATATACGTATATGCCCTAAATATCGGTTCTTAGTGTAACATTCCAGTACCACTAATTGTTTTAACTGTGAATTTCACGCAAGTAAATTGAAACGCACTGAATACAATATCATCGTAAAGCAGCATGCCGATAATCTTTATGGGTATGCGATCAAGTTTCTTCACGACAGAGAGGAAGCGAAAGATGTTGTACAAGATGTTTTCGAGAAGCTTTGGATCAATCGTAGAAAAGTTGAGTATGATAAGGCTAAGTCCTGGATGTTCACAACGGCTCACAACGCGATGATCAATCTTTGCAACCGAAAAGGGCGTATTCATTTTACTGACCAGATCGCTGATTTCGAGAAGCCAAGATCTGTAAGAAGCAAGTTTGAAATGGAACAGCTTATTGATAAAGCCGTTTCCATTTTACCTCCGATCCAGAAGAGTATCATTCTTCTGCGCGACCTGGAAGGTTATTCTTACAAAGAGATCGGGGTGATCCTTGAGTTGTCAGAACCTCAGGTAAAGGTTTATCTGTTCAGAGCGAGAAAGAAAATTAAAAAGCAGTTAAAAGGATTATTGGAATTGGTATGAGTAAGCCCTCTTTTTCTAATATTGACCTATGGTTGTTCGAACTGGCTGAAGGGAATTTGAATCCTCAGCAGGTTGAAGAATTACGTATTTTCTTATTGCAGCATCCGGAGCTGGATGTGGAAAAGGATGTTTGGGAAATGGCTAAAGTTCAGCCAGTTGCAGACAATGCATTCCCTAATACAGCATCACTTGAGAAGAAAGAACCGAAAAGAATCTATTACGCAATTGGTTCTGTAGCAGCAATGTTACTATTGTTCGTGGGCTGTTACCAGTTCTACGGAGATATTCAAACTCCAGCGCAATTGGCTACAAATGATTCCGAAGTTGCAAAAGTTCAACAAGGAGAGTCCGAAGCGAATAATCAAAAGACATATCGTTCATCAGAAAGCGCGACTAATCCAGGTTCAACATCGATCGCTGGAGTATCAACTCAGCTATCAAATGATGAGTTCCTGCAAAGTGATGCTGTTCAAGCATTGATCAGTCAGACATTCTCTCCGACATCCTTATTTATTCAAGAGGAAAGAATTGGGATGAGAAACGCACTATTGGCAATGAATGAGGTGAAGGTTGTCAACTCAGCGATTCAGGAACTACGTCGTAAAGAGTTTGAGAAACTAAATACTTATCCTGCTGAGCCTATCGTAGAAGAGAATTATACGAAAGCAAGAAGGGTA
Organism: Crocinitomicaceae bacterium; assembly: GCA_049416285.1. Classification (GTDB taxonomy): domain Bacteria; phylum Bacteroidota; class Bacteroidia; order Flavobacteriales_D; family Crocinitomicaceae; genus UBA4466. The sequence continues at coordinate 1,986 of JBMSGX010000251.1, forward strand.
GAAAAGAAAACATTGAATCTGCCTGCGGTGACTTCTTCGAGTGAATACAAGGAGACATTCAGAATGAAATACAAAAAAGCGTTGAAGAATCTCGAGCGTATGTTCGATAATCCAATCGCTTTGAAAAACTACCGTGATCCGCATTATCACGTACCTGGAAAAATGGCGAGTGAGATCAACTTCAGTGCTACAGGTACAATGTTGCGTACAAAAGTGCAAACCCTTTCTAGAATGCAGTGGTATGGTGAGGAGAATGAGCTTCTTATGAATACTATCGGAGTGGATGGTTACGTTTATGGGATGAGAGGAGGAGTTGGAATGCAGATCAAGAACAGTATTTACAATGGAGGAGGATTGAATGCTTATGAAGCTGCCTTTACTTATTCACCTAAACTTTCTGTTAATCACTTCATCAGTATCGAGCCATCTGTTCGCTTCAAGATGGGGATGAAATCACTGAATAAGAACAGAATGCAAGATGCGTCGGCAGTTGAGATGGATCGTGGAAATATGATCGCATATCAAACGCCTCAAGGCTCGAATTTATGGTACAGAGACCTTGGACTTGGTTTAATGGTGAACACAAAGTGGTTCTTCGCAGGGGCTCAAGTGGATAATCTGTTCGGTCACAAGGACAATATGTACGGAGGAAGTATTGCGGATCCTCGCAGAGCAGGGAAAGAGTTTATTGCAACTGCCGGAGTTGATTGGGAATCTAGAAAAGAAAATATGACGTTATCACCATATATGGTGTACATGAATAAAGAGCAGATGTCAGATGTTTGGTTTGGTGTGAATTATCGATTAAACTGGCTTACTGTTGGAGGAGCAATTTCCGACAAAATGGAGCCTGCAGCGTCACTCGGCGTGAAATTTGATAGGTTCTCACTAGTGTACAACGCTGATTATCTGAAAAGTGCGCTTACAGGCAAACAAATGCTGTCGCACCAGCTGTCCGTACGAATCATGTCTAAACCGAACAGGTACGGGCGCAAACTTCTTAATCTTTAGCATATGAGAAAGATCTTAATATATACTGTCTTGATGTTCCTCGCGGGGAGCGTAAAAGCTCAGGACCCACAATTCACACAGTTCTACGCGAACCCGCTGTACTTGAACCCTGCGT
>JBMSGX010000252.1:0-3077 GCA_049416285.1 Crocinitomicaceae bacterium
CTTTTTAAAACCCCGTTCTAGAAATAGATCGGGGTTTTTTCGTTTAGTATGCTTTTTATAAGTATCAATTGATATTCAGGATATTGAATAAAAAGGTACTTTTAACACAAATGCTAATTGTTCCCTTATCCTATTTAGAACCTGCAGATGACTGGCCAACCTGGGTTGTAGCATTGGCATTTTTTGGTCCTTTGACGGGAGCTTTGATTTTTTACTTTTATAAAACAAGACATGCGCGTTTATGGCGTAAAGGTATTTATCCACCAAAGCTAAAACTAACAGAGGATAATCTCTTGGAAGCTTACCTTGCGTTGGGCTCGTTATTGATCTTACTCGATTATCAGAGGTCTAAGGATAAAACACGCTTTATCAACGAGTATTTCAGACGTTATTTTAAGAATGCGAATTACAATTTTGGAGATTCTTTACTGTTTAGTTTGAGGCATCCCATGCAGATCGACTCCGTATCGGAGTGGCTACGAAAGAACCTACAAACTGAAGGTGAGAGAGCACAAGTGATATATTTTCTGACCGGATTAGGAATGCTTGATGGAACACTTTCGCCTCGTGAGCTTCACTTTCTGAAGGTAATGAACAGTAAGCTGGAGCTACCCAAGGCAAATCTCGAGCGTATTATTTCGATTTTTAGAAATTATAAAACGTCAAGGGAAGAGAATGAATCACGCTCAAAAGCTCGGGAAAGACATCCTTCAATTTCTCAAGAAAAACGCTACCGCGAGATACTGCATTTGACAGAGACACCTACTGAGGAAATACTTAAGAAAACTTATAGAAAGCTTGTGAAACAGCACCATCCTGATCGTTTTTCAAATGCCTCGGAGGCTCAACAACTTATAGCGAAAGAGAAGTTTCAACAAATTCAAGAGGCTTACGAGTATTTCAAATCGCGCTTCTAGAAGAATTACCATATTTTTTTCTTTACTACGTTTATCGTACCTTATCGATCGTGCGTCCCAGGTTCAACAATACTATTCTCACAGGGATACTGGCAAGTCTCCTACTGCTAATCGGTGATGTTCTCTTTTATGAAGGATGGATCACACCGACAAAAGATCTATATGCGCTTAATCTAATACGTATTCCCTATGAAAGTTTGGGTTCTCTTTCAGATTGGAGGATTTATGTGAATGTGTTCCTCGCTCTGTTATGCACCAGTTTGTATTTAAGAAGTGCCGAAATTTTTCGATTTATCTATTACAGTGATCAGAATTTTGAAAAGAAATGGAGCGTTAGTATTTACAAATACATTAGTGTTTCTATTGGCTTGGCTCATTTGGCATATGTTTCAATTCCAGTTGCTGTTCAGGCCGTTCCTGACAATGGAGTGGAAATCGCTCAGGGGTTACTTTATATATTTGATACCATATCAATTGCTGCAATGGTTCTGTCTGTGCTCTTGTCAATTGTCTATATACCAAAGTTATTGATGAGGCAGACTAAGCTACCTGGATGGACCTTTATTTTCTTTCCAGCGATATCTATCCCTCTTCTCATTGGAATCACACTATTACTTCCGAATCATATTATAACAGCTGTGGTTCAGGGAGCATCGATCAATATTGGAATGTTGGTGTATTTCATTTTGCTTTTGATCTTAAAAGAGCGATTCAGACGATAATGATCTAAGTCATAGTCGGAATGGCTTTATTTTAATATTTTTCGATCATGATCAACGTCACTGTCATTGGATTTGGAAATGTTGGAAGCGTTCTCAGTGTTATGCTGTTGAATGCAATAAATGATATTCGATTGAATATCATGGATCCGGACCCCTCTTTGGAAGGTGCCTTCTTGGATCTCAAACACGGTATGCCTTTATTCAAATCCGCTGAATTACATATTAATGATCCGGATCTATTCGAAGATGCTGATTTTGTTTTCTTCACTGCAGGTACTCCGAACAAGCATGGAGGTTCCAGATTGTCAACAGCCAAAAAGAACATTGAGCTGACCAAAGAGATTTTTGAAGGAGTTAGTTTTAAGAAGGAGCCATACGTTATCGTTATTACCAATCCGGTAGATATTGTCGCGCACAGTGTTTATGAGTTTTCAGGGCTTTCTGCAGAGAGAATAATAGGCACAGGGACTCTTTTGGAAAGTGTTCGTTTGAGTTACTACTTGTCTGAGCTTTCAGGATATTCTATGAATCATTTTAACGCAATGGTTCTTGGTGAACACGGTGATTCCCAGGTTCCGATTTATTCTCAGACTACGTTGAATGGGAAGTTGATTACTGAGTTTCCAAAGTTTGATCGAAAGCTATTGGAAAAAGCAAGGGAACTAACCAGAACAGCAGCTTTCCAAATACGTGAAACTCAAACGGGAACAACCTATGGTGTGGCAAAGTGTGCCTTGAAAATAATGCAGGACCTAACGGGCCATGAACAGCATAATTATCCGCTTTCAGTGCTCACGAATGAACACTATATGGACCTATTAAAGATTGATCACCCCATATTTATAAGTGTTCCTGTATCTGTTTCCAACAACCAAATAAGCATTCGGAATTTGAATGATTTTACTGAAGAAGAGTTAGAAGCTTACAGAAGATCTGCAGTCGTTCTTAGCGATATTATTCTTTAAGTATTTGTTTTGCCCAATGTTCTGGTTAAATTCACGGAACATCTGATCGACATGAATAACAGTAAATGGACTTTCCGCCTTCTAATTGCATCACTCGCTGCGAGCGTTGGGATCATCATTGTCCTCCTAGTAGCACTTTCGGTAATGAAAAAGCGATTGAACACAGTAGGCGATATTGTTGATCAAATGGCTGTTCAGCATATTGTTACAGATGTCAGTGTGGATCAAAACATTCCTTTGAAAACGAATATTAGCGTAACTGATAATCTAACAGTTGGAATAGATATGTTCATTGATACGGAGATACCCTTCACGGCGGAAATACCTGTAACACAGGAAATGCTTGTTCCATTCAAGATCGGGGTGAAGGATTATATCAGACTTGATACTACAATTCGAATAACGGATTACGTGAATATCGATGTATTCGACACAATTCCCTTAGATCAAAAAGTGCAGTTACCCATTTTTGG
>JBMSGX010000253.1:0-2999 GCA_049416285.1 Crocinitomicaceae bacterium
TCTCCATTTGCAGTTAGCTCTGCGGGAGCCTGTAACCATCCTCCTAACCAAAGAATGAATAAGATCCAGATATTTAAGATCAAACCAACCCAGACTACGGAGTTTGCTCTTCGACGTCCGTAAAGTTCTGAGATCAGATCAGTACAAAGAAATGTGATTGGATATGGCAGAACACCAACAGCTACAACAAATCTAAAATCACTCGAATCAGAAATCCCGATATACTCTGAAAGATCAATAAAACGCGATACCCCAAGAATGTTCAACATTGCCAATGAACCAAGAAAGATTCCCGAAAGCAACAAGAAGACAAGCTCCCTTCGCTTTTGCACTGTATCTCCGATATATGTGTCGTCTAAAAACAAATCTCTGCAAATCAAAGAAACGAAATTTTAACGAGTCCCAAAATCAGGAAATATTGACTATATTCGAGTCATAACGCTGATTCATGTCTAAAGTCAACATAGATAACCTAACAAAACTCTACTACTCCATTGGAGAGGTTGCAGATATGTTTGAAGTGAATACATCATTGATACGATTCTGGGAAAAAGAATTCACCCAGTTAAAGCCAAAGAAAAACAAGAAAGGTAACCGATTATTCACTGTAAAAGATATCGACAAACTTAATTCGATCTACATCTTAGTGAAGGAACAAGGGTTCACACTTGACGGGGCTAAAAGTCAGTTAAAAAAAGGAGTTGAGATCATCTCGGAAGAACCGGAGGCTGCATCATCAATAGAATCGCAAGCAGTTATTCAAAAGTTAGAGTCGATCAAATCAAAACTGCTCAAACTCAAGTCTAGTTCAAATTAATGCGCTTATTCTTGAAGTGAAAAAATGCTTCAAGCACTTCCTCCGATGTTATCTCCACATCTGCAACAGCATGACCTATCTTATCCAGTAAAACACAAAGTATTTTACCGTTTTTATTCTTCTTGTCGTTATGGAGTAACGTTACAAGCTCTTGAATATCACGATCATTTAGATCTGGAAAACCATAAAACGACATGAGCTCGTTCTCGATCTTCTCAAATTCTTCAAATGACAAATAACCTTTCTTGAGACTTAAATAAGACTCCATGATCATTCCGATCCCCACAGCCATACCATGCGGCATGTATCCAGACTTGTTCTGGTGGCTTTCAATTGCGTGCCCGACCGTATGTCCAAAATTCAACAACTTGCGCTCCGACATTTCGAATGGATCATTATCGGTGATCTTTACTTTCACTTTAAGAGAGTTTTCCAGCAGATCGATAGGCATCATCCACTCATCTTGTTTCATCAACTCAAGTACTTCCTTAAAATGTTCTTCGCTCGCTATCAAACCGTGTTTCAGCATTTCCGCGAACCCATTCAACCATTCCGCTTCATTCAGCGTGGAAAGAAATACAGGATCAATGACCGTTAATTCAGGAAAACTAAATGTCCCCACCTGATTTTTAAATCCATCTAGATTAATTCCTGTCTTTCCCCCTATGGAAGCATCTACCATGCCTAATAAAGATGTGCTGATGTTGACGAATTTTAATCCTCTTTTGTAGCAACTGGCCACGAACCCACCTAGATCTGTGATTACACCCCCTCCTACATTAATGATCAGGTCATGTCTACTTACTTCATATTCTGTAAGGGCTAACCATAAGTTATTCGCTATTTCCAGATCCTTCGTTGACTCACCGGCAGGCAGCACCATGATCTCTGCTTCAGAGAGCTCATCAATTGAAGTAATTAGGTAAGAGTTACAATTCTCATGTGTATTCTCATCTGAGAGAATGATGATCTTGTTAGGATTTAATTCCTTGATCAGATCAGACAAGCCTGATTCGAGAATCGGCCCCACAAATATATCCTTACCGTTAGCTGTGAATTTTCCCATTTTCTTGGATTCCAACAAATTTAAATATTCCACTCAAAGAAGGTGCCATTCCTGAAATCTAATTACTTTTGGTTAACTGATAGAACATCAAATGATCAACTTTGATAATACAGAAATAGCTTTTGCAGGGAAGTCTAACAGGGACCTAAAAAGAGCATACTGGCTATTCAAAATGATTGGGAATAGCAGTTTAGTAAGTGTTGGTAAAGGACTTACAAATTTTGCTTTTGCTTTACACCTTCCTGTAAAAGGAATGATAAAAGGTACCATCTTCAAACAGTTCTGTGGAGGTGAAACTATTGCGGATTCAAGACCGACGATCGATCAACTTGCAGTACATAACGTTAAAACCATTCTGGATTATTCCATCGAAGGAAAAGAATCTGTAGAGGATTTTGAAGCAACGGTTCGTGAGATTATCGCTACGATAGAAACAGGAGCTAATGATCCTAGTATTCCATTTGCGGTGTTTAAGATCACAGGTATATCGAGATTTTCGATCCTTGAAAAGGCAAATGACCCAAATTCAGAATTGACCGATGAGGATAAAGCAGAGATCACTGCTACAATTGATCGAATAGATAGAATTTGTAAAGCAGCATATGATCATCAGCAGCCGTTGTTTATTGATGCTGAAGAATCATGGATCCAGGACTTCATCGATCGTACCGTTCGTTTAATGATGGCTAAATACAACAGTGAAAAAGCGATCGTGTACAACACGGTGCAAATGTATCGTCATGATCGATTGGACTTCCTGAATAAAGAGATCGAACAAGCGAAGCAAGCCGGATTTAAACTTGGCATCAAATTGGTGCGAGGCGCATACATGGAGAAAGAGAGAGACCGAGCGCAAGAGAAAGGATATCCTTCTCCGATCCAGCCAGACAAATCAACATGTGACAAAGATTTTGATGCGGCCTTGGAGCTAATGATGAATCAAATTGATCATATGGCGATCTGTGCAGGCACGCACAACGAGAATAGCTCTCTGTTGCTTGCTAAGTTGATAGAAAATAAAGGAATTGACAAAGCTGATGACCGCGTATACTTTGCGCAGCTTTTAGGAATGAGTGACCATATTTCCTTTAATCTGGCTCATCACGGATACAATGT